>DASRBU010000493.1:0-14655 GCA_035653475.1 Candidatus Dormiibacterota bacterium
GGAGCTGCTGCGGCAGGGGCGCGTCCGGCCGCCGGTGGGACGCGCCTTCGGGCTGGCCGAGGCGGCCGCGGCCCACCGCTTCCTGCTGGGTCGGGGATCGATGGGGAAGCTGGTGCTGCGTCCCTGAGCGGCCACATGCCGCCGGGGACCGCCGTCGTGCCGCTGGTGCCGAGGTCGCGGCACTCGCCCGGGAGACGAAGACCCGTGCGGTCGGGATCGCGCGGCAGGAACGCCGAGAGCGGCTCGTGCTGAAGGCGGCTCGGCGCGATGGTCGCGCCGGCCTCCGTCGCTTCCTGGAGCATGAGGTCTGGCCGCAGGTTCCGGCGGACGTCCTCGGCCGCCCCCTCAGCCGTGAGGATCGGGAGGCGATCCTCGGCTACCGCCCGGGCGGGGTGTGATCGGCGGCCGCTCGGCGCTCGTCGCCCTCGTCCTGGGCGAGCCGGGACACGAGTGGGTGCTCGACCGGCTCTCGGAATCGTCCTCCGCCGGTGTCGGTGCCTCGACGCCGGCGGAGACCGGCATCGTCCTGACGGCCAGGTTGGGCGTGAGGGGACGCACGCTCCTGGCTCGCCTCGTCGATGAGGCCGCGTTGATCGTCATCCCGTTCACGGAGGCGCACGTCATCCTCGTCGTCGAGGCTTTCCAGGGCTTCGGCCGGGGCCGGTATCCCGCCGGCTTGAAGGTCGGGGATTGCCTCGCCTACGCCACCGCGAAGCTGACGGACGAGCCGCTGCTCTGCCTCGGCGACGACGTCGCCCGGACCGATCTGGAGATCGTGCGGGCGGGGCTGAATCCGACGCCCTCCCGAGCGGCGAGCCCATGGGCCCGGGCGCCCGGCCCACCGCTCGGCCGGGCCCCACGCTCCGGCCGGACGCTCATTCGACGACGCGATCACCGGCGACGGTTCGGACGGGGCTGTGCCGCCGGCCCACGCCGGTGGGAGCCTCCGGTGCCGGCGGAGCGCCCTCCGGGGAGAGCCGGCGGCGCAACCCCGCCACCACCTTGCCGATGGCGTTGGGGTCGACGAAGGTGGCGGTGCCCACCTGGACGGCGCGACAGCCGGCGAGCAGGAACTCCATCGCGTCCTCAGCGCAGGTGATCCCGCCGATTCCGATCACCGGGATCCGCACCGCCTGCGCCACTCGATGGGCGAGGTAGACCGCCAGCGGCCGGATGGCGGGGCCGGAGAGCCCTCCGGTGCGGAAGCCGAGACGGGGCTGGCCGGTTCGGACGTCGAGGGCCATGCCCACGAAGGCGTTGACCGCGCAGAGGGCGTCGGCGCCCGCCTCCTCGCAGGCCCGGGCCACGGCCGCGATGTCGCCCGTGGCCGGGGTCAGCTTGACCCAGACCGGCAACCGGGTGCGGGCCCGAACGGCCGCGGTCACGGCCGCCGCCGGCTCCGGGTCGTGGCCGAAGAGCATCCCGCCCCGGTGCACGTTGGGGCAGGAGATGTTCACCTCCAGCCCGGAGACGCCGGGGACGCCGTCCAGACGGGCCGCCAGCTCGGCGTACTCCTCCACCGTCTCCCCGTTCAGGTTGACCAGGACCGGGAAGGGCCAGGTCGCCCAGAGCGGGGCGTAGTCCCGGATCACGGCCTCGACCCCCGGCCCCTGGAGGCCGATGGCGTTCAGCATGCCGCTCGGCGTCTCCACGATGCGGGGCGGTGGGGCGCCGCCCCGGGGCTCGAGGAAGATCCCCTTGCACACCATCCCGCCCAGCGCCCGCCGGTCGCAGAGCGGCACCTCGGTGCCGAACCCGAAGGTCCCCGAGGCCGCCATCACCGGCGTGGCCAGGCGCACGCCCCCCACCTCCAGCGGTCCTCCCCAGTCGGGGGCGGGCCCGACGACGCCGAGCGGACGCCGGTCGCCGCCCGGCGGGGCGGTCACGGCGCCGTCCCCCGGTGGGTCGGGGCCGGCAGCCGCTCCCAGTCGATCGAGCCCGCCCGGTACACGGGCCCCTCGGTGCAGGCTCGCGTGTAGACCCCGGAGGTGAGGGGGACGGCGCAGCCCAGGCACACGCCGGTGCCGCAGGCCATGACCGTCTCCACCGCCACCTGCGCCTCCGGCCAGCGTCGCGCCAGGGCGGCCAGCATGGGGATGGGGCCGCAGGCCAGGACCTGACCGGCGGGCTCCGGCACCGCCTCCAGGGCGGTCCCCCGCACCCCCTGTGAGCCGTCCTCGGTCGCCCAGCGCACCTCGTCCCCCTCCCATTCCGAGCAGAGGTCGGCTGCGGTCCGGGCGCCGTGCACCCAGCACACCTCCATCCCCATGGCCCTGGCCTGGTGAGCCGCCATGGGCATCGGGGCCACGCCCAGACCACCGCTCACCAGCGTCACCCGGCCGGCCGTGGGGTCGAGCGCGAAGCCACGGCCCAGCGGCCCCAGGAGGCCGACGCGGTCGCCCCGGCGCAGCTCGAGGAGCCGGCCCGTGCCCTCCCCGACCGCCCGCAGCACCAGCTCGACCAGCTCGCCCTCGGCCCGGTAGACGCTGAAGGGGCGGCGCAGCAGGGGACCGGGCCGCAGGAGCACGTTCACGAATTGCCCGGCCCGCACCTCACGGGCGATGGGGCCGGCGCGGAAGCCCAGCACGAAGACATCGCCGGCGACCCGCCGTCGCCGGACCAGGGGGGCCTGGAGGTCGTGCATCAATCGTCCCCCCGACGCCACTCGTCGAGCGTCCGTACCTCCAGCCCGGCTCCGGAGCGCACGGCCGACTCGACCAGCGCGGCGGCGGTGTCGAGCGAGGTGAGGCAGGGGATGCGGCGCTCGGCGGCGGTCCTCCGGATCTCGAAGCCGTCCCGCAGGAGCGGGAGGCCGTCGCCGCTCCGCGCCCCCGCTTCCACGGCCCCGGTCATGGTGTTGACGATCAGGTCCACGCGTCCCTCCTCGATCAGGTCCAGAACCGTCCGGCCCGGCTCCCCGATCTTGCCCACCGTGCTCGGGGAGAAGCCGGCGCGCCGCAGCGCCGCCGCGGTGCCCTCGGTGGCGTGGATGCGGTACCCGAGCTCGACCAGGCGGGAGACGATCGGGAACATCTCCGGCTTGTCGGGGTCGGCGATGGTCAGGAGCGCCTCGCCCCCGCGGCGGACGGCGACGCCGGCGGCCATGAAGGCCTTGCGCAGCGCCGCCGGCAGGGTCCGGTCGATCCCCATCACCTCCCCGGTCGACTTCATCTCCGGGCCGAGGTAGGAGTCGACGGCGGGAAGCTTGCTCATCGAGAACACCGGGGCCTTGACCGCCACCAGCGGCCGGGGCGGGACCAGGCCCGTCCGCCAGCCCAGGTCGGCCAGGCGGCGCCCGAGCACGACCCAGGTGGCCAGGCGCACCATGGGCACCCCGGTGACCTTGGAGAGCATCGGCACCGTGCGCGACGCCCGTGGGTTCACCTCCAGGACGTGGACCCGCCCCCGGTGGACCACGTACTGCACGTTCACCAGGCCGCGCAGCCCCAGGTGGCGGGCGATGAGGACGGTGCCCTCGACCACCTCCTCCTGGGCCGCGGGCTCGAGGTCCGGCGCCGGGTAGATGGCGAAGGAGTCGCCGGAGTGCACGCCGGCGCGCTCCACGTGCTGCATGATGCCGGGGATGACGACCGTCTCCCCGTCGGAGACGGCGTCCACCTCCACCTCCACCCCCATCAGGTACCGGTCCACCAGGATGGTGCCGCGGGGGAGGGCGGCCAGGGCCCGCTCCAGGTAACGCCGGAGCTCGTCGGGGTTGCGCACGATCTCCATCGCCCGGCCGCCCAGCACGTAGGAGGGACGCACCAGCACCGGGTAGCCCACCTCCGCGGCCACGGCCAGCGCCTCCTCGACCGAGGCCGCGGCGCCCCCGAGCGGCTGGCGGATGCCCACCGCCCGCAGGGCGGCCGAGAGCCGGCGCCGGTCCTCGGCCAGGTCGATGGCCTCCACCGAGGAGCCCAGGACCCGCACCCCGCGCTCGGCCAGCGGCTGGGCCAGGTTGATCGCGGTCTGGCCCCCGAACTGCACGATGGCGCCGGTGACGCCCTCGGTGCGCGCCACGGTCTCGACCGAGGCCGCGTCGAGCGGCTCGAAGTAGAGGCGGTCGGAGGTGTCGAAGTCGGTGGAGACCGTCTCCGGGTTGGAGTTGACCATGACCGCCCGCACCCCGGCCTCCCGCAGCGCCCAGGCCGCGTGCACCGAGCAGTAGTCGAACTCGATGCCCTGGCCGATGCGGATGGGGCCGGAGCCGATCACCAGGGCCGAGGGCCCGGGCTCGGGCGCGGCCTCGCTCTCCTCCTCGTGGCACGAATAGTAGTAGGGGGTGGCGGCCTCGAACTCGCCGGCGCAGGTATCGACCAGCTTGTAGGTCGTCGGCCGGTCCCCGGCCGGGGGGGTGCGCACCAGCTCCCGCATCCGCTCCAGGAACCAGACGTCGATGCCGCTCCGCCGGGCCAGCTCCTCGGGCGCGGCCCCGGCCCGGAGCCGGTGCAGCAGGGCGAACAGGCGGCGATCGTCGGGCCGCTCGATCAGCTGCGGGTCGTCCAGCTCGCGCTCCGCCGGGGGACGCTGTTCCAGCGAGCGCAGGGCCTTGGCCAGCGCCGCCTCGAAGGTGCGTCCGATGGCCATGGTCTCGCCGGTCGACTTCATCTGGGTCCCCAGGCGGCGGTCGCCGTCGGCGAACTTGTCGAACGGCCAGCGCGGGATCTTGACCACGACGTAGTCGAGCGCCGGCTCGAAGGCGGCGAAGGTGCGCCCGGTGACCTGGTTCCGGATCTCGTCCAGGCGCAGGCCCACCGCCACCTTGGCCGCCACCCGCGCGATCGGGTAGCCGGTGGCCTTGGAGGCGAGCGCCGAGGA
This sequence comes from Candidatus Dormiibacterota bacterium, assembly GCA_035653475.1. Lineage (GTDB taxonomy): Bacteria > Chloroflexota > Dormibacteria > Dormibacterales > Dormibacteraceae > CADDZO01. The sequence goes on from DASRBU010000493.1 coordinate 4,819, forward strand.
GCGCGACACCCGCGGGTTGACCTCGATCACGTAGTAGGTCGAGGAGGCCGGGTCGAGGGCGAACTGGATGTTGCAACCGCCTTCGATGCCCAGGGCCCGGATGATGCGCAGGGCTGCCGAGCGCAGCATCTGGTGGTCGCGGTCGGACAGCGTCTGGGCCGGCGCCACCACGATCGAGTCCCCGGTGTGGACCCCCATCGGGTCCAGGTTCTCCATGTTGCAGACCGTGATGCAGGTGTCGGCCGCGTCCCGCATCACCTCGTACTCCAGCTCCTTCCAGCCCCAGAGCGAGCGCTCCACCAGCACCTGGTGGATGGGCGAGGCCTCGAGGCCGCCGCGCACCACCCGGGCCAGCTCCTCCGGGGTGGTGACGAACCCGCCCCCGGTGCCGCCCAGGGTGTAGGCGGGGCGCACCACCAGGGGCAGGCCGATCTCGGCCGCGAACGACCGGGCCTCCTCCAAGGACCGGCAGACCCGTGAGGGCGGTACCGGCTCGCCGATCTCGAGCAGTAGCTGCTTGAAGGCCTCGCGGTCCTCGGCCTTTCGGATCACCTCGGCGTCGGCGCCCAGGAACCTGACCCCGTACCGGGCCAGGGTCCCCTGCCGGTGGAGGTCGACGGCGAGGTTGAGGCCGGTCTGGCCGCCCAGGGTGGGCAGGACCGCGTCCGGGCGCTCGCGCTCGATGATCCGCTCCAGGCACTCGACCGTGAGGGGCTCCACGTAGACGCGGTCCGCCACCTCCTCGTCGGTCATGATCGTGGCCGGGTTGGAGTTGACCAGCACCGTGGTGACGCCCTCCTCGCGGAGGGCCTTGCAGGCCTGGGTGCCGGCGTAGTCGAACTCGGCCGCCTGGCCGATCACGATCGGCCCCGAGCCGATGATCAGCACCTTGCGGGGCCGGGCGGGACCGGCCGGCGGGTCGGCGGGGGCGCCGCCCCCCGCCGCCTGGGCGGGCACCGCCCACGCGGTCCGCCGGTGAGCGCGCACGGTCTCGACGAAGCGGTCGAAGACGTAGTGGTTGTCGGTCGGCCCCGGGCAGCCCTCGGGGTGGTACTGCACGCTGAAGACGGGGAGGGAACGGTGGGCGAGACCCTCGACCGAGCCGTCGTTGAGGTTGATCTGGCTGACGAAGAACCCCTCGTCCCCGGGAAAGCTGGCCGCGTCCACCTGGAACTCGTGGTTCTGGCTGGTGATGTGGACCCGGCCCGTGGTCAGGTCCCTGACCGGATGGTTGGTGCCGTGGTGGCCGAAGGGGAGGCGTGAGGTCCTGCCCCCGACGGCCAGGCCCAGGATCTGGTGCCCGAGGCAGATGCCGAGGATGGGGATGCGGCCGATGGCGCTCCGGCAGAGCTGCACCGGACCGGTCAGCACCGCCGGGTCGCCCGGCCCGTTGGCCAGGAGCAGGCCGTCGGGCTCCAGCGCCTCCACGGTCTCCCAGGTCGCGGTGTGGGGGAGCACGACCACCCGGCAGCCGCGTTCGCGCAGCGAGCGCAGGATGTTCGACTTCACGCCGTAGTCGACGACGGCGATGGTGAGCCCTTGGCCGTCGGCCCGATGGCGCAGCCGCAGCTCGGGCGGGAGGGGCTCGAGCCAGTCGGCGGTGGTGCGCCGCGAGACCTCGGCCACCAGGTCCTGCTCGGAGAGGGGCGTGACCCGGCGGGCCAGCTCGTGCAGCTCGGCCAGGCGGTCCGGGCCCGGCGGCTCGGGCTCGTGGGAGAGCACGGCCCGCAGGGCGCCGTGGGCGCGGAGGTGGCGGGTCAGGGCACGGGTGTCGACCTCGCTGATCCCGGGCACGCCCTGCTGTTTCAGGTACTCGTCCAGGGAGGCGACGGAGGAGTGGTGCGAGGGCCGGGGGCAGACCCAGCGGGCGATGAAGCCGCGGGCCCAGGCCCGCCCGGACTCGGCGTCGCCGGGACGGGTGCCGTAGTTGCCCTGGAGCGGATAGGTCATGCACAGCATCTGGCCGGCGTAGGAGGGGTCGGTGAGCACCTCCTGGTACCCGGTCATGGCGGTGTTGAACACCACCTCGCCCTGGCCCAGCCGGTGCGCGCCCAGGGAGCGGCCGAGGAAATGACGGCCGTCCTCCAGGACCAGGGCCGCGTATCGGAGCTCCGGATCGTCCTTCATGCCAGGATCAGCACCGCGTCGAGGCCCTCGACCTCCTGGAGGCAGACCTCGACGGTCTCGGACTCCGAGGTGGGCACGTTCTTGCCCACGTAGTCGGGGCGGATGGGCAGCTCCCGATGGCCGCGGTCGATCAGGACCGCGAGCTGGATGGCGCGCGGCCGTCCGAACTCGATCAGCGCCTCCATCGCGGCCCGCGCCGTCCGTCCGTGGTGGATCACGTCGTCCACCAGGACCACGGTGCGGTCCACCACCTCCGGCACCGTCGAGGAGGGGCGGCCCGGCATCAGCGGGCGGCCGTCGTCGCGGTGGCCGGCGGTGTCGATCGAGCCCACGGGCACGGGCACGCCCTCCAGCTCGGACAGCTTCGCCGCCAGGCGGCGGGCCAGGATGTCTCCCTTGGAGATGACGCCGACCAGGACCAGGTTCCCCACCCCCCGGTTTCGCTCCACGATCTCGTGGGCGATCCGGATGAGGGAGCGCCGCATGGCCTCGGCGTCCATCACCCGGGCCTTGAGCCGGTGGCGGGCCCGGGGTGCCCGCGGGAGCGGCCCCTTCACGCCAGGACCATGTCCAGGAGCGCCATCCGGATCTCCACCCCGTTGCGGGCCTGGCGGAAGTAGGCCGCCCGGGGATCGGCGTCGACGGCCGGGTCGATCTCGTCCAGCCGGGGGAGCGGATGCATGACGATCGCCCGGGGACCGAGGCGGCCCATCTGGGCCGGGCCGATGACGTATCGTCCCTCCAGCGCCCGACACGATGCCGGGTCGGCGAAGCGCTCTCGCTGGATGCGCGTCTGGTAGACGACGTCCACCTGGGGCAGCACCCCCTCCAGGTCCTGCGTCTCCGTCCAGGGGACGCCGAGCGCGTCCAGGTGGGCCTTGACCTCGCGGCGCATGGCCACCTCGGGCGGGGCCACGAACCACATCCGCACCTCCGGGTACTGGCTCAGCAGGTAGGCGAGCGAGTGGACGGTGCGCCCGTTGGAGAGGTCGCCGACCATGGCCACGCGGATCCCCTCCAGGCGGCCCAGCTCGCGCCGGATGGTGTAGAGGTCGAGCAGGGCTTGGGTCGGGTGCTGGCCCTTGCCGTCGCCAGCGTTGATCAGGGGCACCTCGCTGACCGCGGCGGCGCGGGCGGCGGCGCCCTCCTCCGGGTGCCTGAGCACGATCACGTCGGCGTAGCCGGCCACGACCCGGACCGTGTCCTCCAGGGTCTCGCCCTTGGCCGCGCTGGAGAACTCGCGGGCGTTGTCGGTCCCGATGGTCTGGCCCCCCAGCCGGAGCATGGCCGCCTCGAAGGAGAGCCTGGTGCGGGTGGAGGGTTCGTAGAAGAGGGCGGCCATGATGCGGCCCCGGAGCCGGTCGGCGAACCGGCGGGGATGCCGCCGCATGCCCTCGGCCCGCTCGAAGATCCGCTCCAATAGCCCGGGGGAGAACTGCTGGGCCTCGATCACGTGCCGGAGCGGCCGTTCCCCGTCGAGCGCCGGAACCGGGGCACCGACCCCGGCCAGGGCTCGTCGCGCCGCATCACCGACGGGCATGAAAATACCTCCTTCCCGGCCTCGCGGGACCGGATTAAAGGACCGTACGGATCGAGTGTAGCAGAGGCGGGCCGGCCCGTCCTCAACCGCCGGGGCCCGCCCCCTCCTTTCCCTCGGCCTCGAGCAGCTGCTGCAGGAAGGCCTGCTTGGACGCCGAGTAGGAGGGGAGGTCGGAGGCGGCCAGGCGCTGCTTCAGCTCCTCGTACTCGCGGGCCAGCGCCCGGTCGTCTCGGAGCCGGTCGCGGAGCCGGAGCATGCGGCGCCACGAGCCGGTGCCGAAGGCGGTGAGCGAGAGGTGGAAGGCCCGCTTCGGCTCCTCCTCACGGCACATCAGGAAGCGATCCTCGAGGTCCCCCTGCGGGTCCCGCCGGTACCCGATCCGCTGCAGCAGGGCGACGACCTCCGCGGTCGCGGCCAGGCCAGGCAGGGCGACCGCGATGTCGATGATCGGACGGGCGCTCAATCCGGGGACCGCCGTGCTCCCGACGTGCTCGATGGCCAGGGCGTTCCGCCCGAGCACGCCCTGCAAGCGCGCCCGCTCGATCGCGAAGCGCAGGGGCCAGGAGGGGTCGTAGCGCACGATCACCACGCCCCCGGGCTCGGGCGCGTGGCCGGCGCCGGAGCTCACCGCCGGCTTGATGACAGGACCATACCAACCAAGCCCCCGCTGGCGACCCGGCTCAGTGCCGGAAGTGGCGCTCCCCGGTCACCACCATGGCCGCCCCGGCCGCGTCGGCGGCCGCCACCGACTCCGGGTCGCGGATCGAGCCCCCGGGGTGGATGATGGCCGTGACCCCGGCCGCCAGGCCCACCTCGACCGCGTCGGGGAAGGGGAAGAAGGCGTCCGAGGCCATCACCGCCCCGCGGGCCCGGTCGCCCGCCCGCTGGACCGCCAGCTGGGCCGCCTCCACCCGGCTCATCTGGCCGGCGCCCACGCCGACCGCCGCCAGCTCCCGGGCCAGCACGATGGCGTTCGACTTCACGTGCTTGGCGACCACCCAGGCGAACTCCAGCTGGGACCACTCCTCCGGGGTCGGCGGCCGGCGGCTGACCACCCGGCAGGCCCGGCGGTCGAAGCCGCGCTCGTCCCACGACTGCACCAGGAACCCGCCGGGGACGGATCGCACCTGGAGGCCGGGCGCGCGCACCGGTCCCACCTCCAGCAGGCGGAGCCGCTGGCGGTGCTGGAGCACCGCCGCCGCCTCCGGGTGGACGCTCGGCGCCGCCACCACCTCGGTGAAGACGCCCGCGATCGCCTCCGCCGTGGCCGCGTCGAGCTCCCGATTCAGGGCCACCACCCCCCCGAAAGCCGAGCGCGGGTCGCACTCGTAGGCCTTGCGGTAGGCTTCTGCCACGTCACCACCCACCGCCGCCCCGCACGGGTTGGTGTGCTTGACGATGACCGCCCCCGGCGGGTCGAACTCGGCCACCAGGGCCAGCGCGGCCGCCGCGTCCTGGAGGTTGTTGTAGCTGAGATCCCCGCCCTGCAGCTGGCGGGCCGAGCCCAGGCCGCCCGGGTCGAGGCCGAGGCGGTAGAACGCCGCCCGCTGGTGCGGGTTCTCCCCGTAGCGGAGGGTTCGGGCCAGGCTGCCGGCCACGGTCAGCTCGGGCGGGAAGGGGCCCGTCCCCTCCTGGTTCAGGTCGCGCAGCCAGTCGGCAATGTGGGCGTCGTAGGCGGCGGTGTGGGCGAAGGCCTCGGCCGCCAGCCGGCGGCGCATCGCCGTCCCCACCCCTCCCGCCTGGAGGGCGCTCAGGACCTCGGTGTAGCGCTCCGGCCTCACCACCACGACCACGTCAGCGTGGTTCTTGGCGGCGGAACGGATCATGGCCGGGCCGCCGATGTCGATCTGCTCCAGGACCTCCCCCAGGCTGATGCCGGGCGAGTCCACGGCCTCCTGGAAGGGGTAGAGGTTGACGCAGACCAGGTCGATGGTGCGGAGACCCCGCTGCTCGAGCTGGTGCAGGTGCTCGGGCAGGTCCCGGCGGGCCAGGAGCCCGGCGTGCACCCCGGGGTGCAGGGTCTTGACCCGTCCGTCCAGCAGTTCCGGGAAGCCGGTCAGGTCGCTCACCGGGCGGACGTCGACGGACGCCTGCTCCAGCAGGCGCAGCGTGCCCCCGGTCGCGTAGAGCTCGAAGCCGAGCCGATGGAGGCCACGCGCGAAGGCCGGCAGCCCGGCCTTGTTACTGACGGAAAGAAGGGCTCTTCTGGGCAAGGAGTTCGATCGCCTCCGGAAGGATTCGGTGCTCTTCGGCCTGGATGCGGGCGCGGAGGGTCTCGACGGTGTCGCCGGGTAGGACGGGCACCGCCGCCTGGATCAGGATGGGTCCGGCGTCGACTTCCTCGGTGACGATGTGGACCGTGCAGCCGGTGACCGGCACGCCCTGGGCCAGCGCCCGCTCGACCGCGTCCATGCCGCCGGCGAAGGCCGGCAACAGGGAAGGGTGGACGTTGATGATGCGGTCCCGGAAGGCCGCGACGAAGCCCGGGGTGAGGATGCGGTCGTAGCCGGCGTTGACCACCAGCTCGACCCCATGGTCCCGAAGCCAGGCCAGCATGGCCGCGTCCCGTTCCTCGACCGAGCCGAAGCGGCGCTGGGAGAACTCGCCCAGGGGCAGGCCCCGTTCGCGGGCGAAGGCCGCCGCCCCGCAGCTGGGGCGGTTGGTGGCGACCGCCACCACCCGGTAGCCGCACTCGACCAGGTTGCGGAGGTTGGAGCCCTTGCCGCTGGCCAGGACGCCGAGACGGGTCGGGGCGACCATCCCTTCAGCGGAACGTGACCCGGCGTGACCCCGATCGCCGTACCACCCGGCCCACCACCGGCAGGTCGGGCAGGGGCTCCGAGGTGACCAGCACCATCCCCAGACCCATGTTGAACGTCCCCATCATCTCCTCGTCGGGGATCCGGCCCCGACGAGCGATCAGCTCGAAGATGGGTGGCACCTCCCAGGCGGAGCGATCCACCTCCGCGGCCAGGTCCTCGGGCAGGGCCCGGGGCAGGTTGGCCGGGAGGCCCCCACCGGTGATGTGCGCGGCGGCCTTCCAGGGCAGCGATCGCATCTGGTGCAGGTAGCAGCGGTGGGGTTCGAGCAGCTCCTCGCCCAGGGGGCGGCCCAGCCCCGGCTCCACCCGGTCCAGGGGAACGTCCTCGAAGACCCGGCGCACGAGCGAGAAGCCGTTGGTGTGCAGACCGCTCGAGGGGAGGCCGACGAGCAGGTCCCCGGGCCGCACCGGCTCCCGCCGACGCGGCTCCACCCGGCCGACCACGAACCCGGCCAGGTCGTAGTCGCCCAGGGCGTACACGCCCGGCATCTCGGCCGTCTCGCCGCCGAGCAGCGCGCAGCCGGCCGCCGAGCAGGCCTCGGCCAGGCCGGTCATGACCTCGGAGAACACGGCCTCCTCCAGGCGTCCGCTGGCGAAGTAGTCCATGAGGAAGAGGGGCCGAGCGCCCGCCGTGGCGATGTCGTTGACGCAGTGGTTGACGAGGTCGTGGCCGATCCCGCGGTGCCGTCCGTAGGCGATGGCGACCTTGATCTTGGTGCCCACCCCGTCGGCCGAGGCGGCGAGGAGCTCCCCGCCGGGCAGACGGTAGAGCGCGGCGAAGGGTCCCACCCCGGTCACCACCTCGGGGCCCTGGGTGGCGGCGATCAGGCCGAGCACCCGCTCCAGCATGCGGGTGTAGGCGGCCACGTCCACCCCGGCGGCGGCGTAGGAGAGGCCGTCACCGCCGGGGAGGGCCTCCTCAGCCGCCATGGTGCTCCACCAGGACACCGGCGGGCGCCCGGGCCGCCCGCTCCGGCGGGCAGGCGCCGGCCGGGCTGCGGGACGGCTCCTCCAGGGCCATCTTGTCCATCTCCAGCTGCTGGGGCACCGCCACCGGGTAGGCGCCGTCGAAGCAGGCGCGGCAGAACTCGTCGATGGTGCCCCGGCCCACGGCGCGCATGAGCCCCTCCAGCGAAAGGTAGGCGAGGGTGTCGGCGCCGATCAGCCGGCGCACCTCCTCGACCGACCGGCCCGCCGCCACCAGCTGCTTGGAGGAGCCGATGTCCACCCCCATGAAGCAGGGGAAGCGCATGGGCGGGCTGGAGATCCGGAGGTGTACCTCGCGCGCCCCGGCCTGGCGCAGGATCTCGATGATGCGCCGCGAGGTGGTGCCGCGCACGATCGAGTCGTCCACCGCCACCACCCGGCGGCCGCGCAGCGAGCGGCGGAGGGGGTTCAGCTTGAGCATCACTCCCGCCTCGCGCAGGGACTGGTCGGGCTGGATGAAGGTGCGATTGATGTAGCGGGACTTGATCAGGCCCTCCCGGAAGGGGATGCCGGACTCCTCGGCGTAGCCGATGGCGGCCGGGGTCCCGGAGTCGGGGAGCCCGATGACCATGTCGGCCGCCACCGGTTGCTCACGGGCCAGCTCCCGGCCCATCCGCACCCTGGCCTCCTCCAGCTCGCAGTTCTTGAGGATGGAGTCCGGCCGGGCGAAGTAGATGAACTCGAAAACGCACATCGCGTGCCGGCTCGACTCCTGGAACCGGGTCGAGGTCAGGCCGTGCTCGTCCATGATGACCATCTCCCCGGGCCGGACCTCGCGCACGAAGGTGGCGTTGACGGTGTCCAGGGCGCAGGTCTCGGAGGCCACCACGTGGGCGGGCTGGCCGCGCAGCGGGATGAAGCCCAGGCTCAGGGGCCGAAAGCCGAAGGGGTCGCGCAGGGCGATGACCGCCTCGCCGGTCAGCACCGCGCAGGAGTAGGCGCCGCTGATCCGGGCGAAGGCCCGCCGCAGCACCTCCTCCCAGTCGGCCCCGTGCGTTCGCTCGATGAGCCGGGCCATGACCTCGGTGTCCAGGCCGGTCTCGAAGCGGGCCCCCTCCGCCTCCAGGGCGCGGCGGAGGGCGTCCGAGTTGATCAGGTTGCCGTTGTGGGCGATCGCTCCTGGGCCCAGCACCGGATGGCAGAAGGGCACCGGGTGGGCGTTCTCGGCCCGGCTCGCCCCCGTGGTCGAGTAGCGCGTGTGGCCGATGGCCACGAAGCCTTTGAGCTGGCTCAGCGCCTCGGCCGAGAAGACCTGCGCCACCAGGCCCATGCCCCGGTGGATGCGGACCTGCCGCCCATCACCGACGGCGATGCCGGCGGACTCCTGGCCCCGGTGCTGGAGGGCGAAGAGCCCGAAGTAGGTCAGGTTGGCGACGTCGACCTGACGGCCGTGGATGCCGAAGATTCCGCACATCTCAGCCTTCCCGCTTCCACGAACGCTTCGCGAAGGGGCCGGGGCCGGAGCCCTCCTCGGCTCCGCATCGGCCCCCCATCGGGCCCCGATCCCCGCCCCTCGGTTCAGCCACCCAGCGCTCCCTCCCAGGCCTGGCGGGCGTCGGCCAGTGGGACCTCGACCAGCCCCTCCAGTCGCAGCGCCTCGCCTCCCACCGACCCGAGCGCCACCAGCTCGACCGCGTGCCGGGCGGCCAGGTGCTGGAGGCGGCCCAGCGCCCGGGGATGGGCGCTGAGCAAAAAGCGCCCCTGCGACTCGCCGAAGAGCAGGGCGGCGAGCCCCAGGTCGTGCCGGTCCGGGAGCCGACCCCGACATCCCAGGCCGCCGAGCAGGCAGCACTCGGCCAGGGCCACCAGCAGCCCGCCCTCGGCCAGGTCGTGGGCGGAGCTCAGCAGGCCCTCGGCCGCCGCCTCGCCCACCAGGGTCTGCACCGCCCGTTCGCGAGCCAGGTCCAGGTGGGGCGGCGGCCCCTGCACCAGACCTCGGATCACCCTCAGGTACTCGGAGCCGCCCAGGTCGTCGGCGGTGCTCCCCACCAGCAGCACCAGGTCGCCGGGCCGCTGGAAGCCGGCCGGCAGGCGGCGGCGGTAGTCCTCGAGCAACCCCACCATGCCGACGACCACGGTGGGGTCGATGGCGCCCCGGGCCGACTCGTTGTGGAGGCTGACGTTTCCGCTCACCACCGGCAGCCGCAGCTCCCGGCAGGCGGTAGCGATCCCGTCCACCACGCGTTCCAGCTGCCAGGCTACCTCCGGCCGCTCCGGGTTGCCCAGGTTGAGGCAGTCGGTGAGGGCCAGCGGCCGGGCGCCGGTGGCGACCAGGTTGCGGGCCGCCTCCGCGACCGCGATCTGAGCGCCCACGAAGGGGTCCAGGCGACAGTAGCGGGCGTTGCCGTCGATGGTCACCGCC
>DASRBU010000494.1:0-3141 GCA_035653475.1 Candidatus Dormiibacterota bacterium
CTCCATGCGACCGCTGCCCACCCCCAGCACGAAGGCGCCGCCGGTCGCCTCCCAGACCCGGCGCGCGTGCTCGGCGTAGAACGACGCGGGCCGGCCCGAGGCGGGCACCACCGAGATGCCGGTGGGGAGCCCGGAGGCCCGGTGCCAGGCGATGCAGCGGTCGAAAGCCGCCTCGTCCGGCCCGGCCGGAGTCCAGGCCGAGGCGTAGCCCAGCCGGGCGCCCCTTCGTACCAGTTCCAGCTCCTCGGCCTCGGCCAGCCCCTGTCTCGGGTCGATGCTGAACCCCACCTGCATCCTCGTGGCTCACCTCCATGCTCCGATCCTCGGCCGCTCGCCGGCCCGGCCGGGGCGACGGTCAGCGCCGGCCGGCAACCCTTTGCCGGTCCGGGACGCCGGGGCCGCGGGTCGCGGCTCAGAACAGCCCGGGGAGGAAACGGGCGCGCCCCCGGAAGGACTCATCGTAACCGGGCACCGCCGCCAGCAACCGCTCCTCGGCCCGGATGCGGGGCCAGAGCACGAGCGCGTTGAGCAGGGACAGGACCAGGGCGCTCCGGCGCGCGCCCCCCGCCATGGGCAGGGCCCACATCTCCAGGATCACCGCCAGGTAGTTGGGATGGCGGACGAAGCGGTAGGGGCCGGAGGTCACCGGGCGCAGGTCGGCAGGAACCACGGCGCGCACGTTCCAGCTCGGGCCGAGGGCGTGGATACTCCACCAGCGCAGCCCCGTCGCCGCCCCCAGCAGCCCCACCCAGAGGGCCGGCCGGCGCGCTCGGCGCCCGGCCAGGGCCACCTCGAGCGGGGGGAGGGCGAAGAGGGCCAGGTGGAGCACCACCATCAGGGGATAGGTACGGGGGGCAGCGCGAGGGCCGACCGTCCGGCGCTCGTGGCGGCGTGAGCGGGCCAGCTCGCGCAGCCGCTGGGCCCCGGTCAGGCCGAGCAGGAGCAGGTACCAGCCCGGCGGGGGGCGCAGGCGGGGGCGGCGACTCAGGCTCCGCCCTCCTCGCGGACCCGCAGGACCACCTTGCCGGTCGCGCGACGCTCCTCCAGCAGGCGCAGCGCGTCGGCCGCCCGCTCCAGCGGCAGCTCCGCCCCCACCAGCGGGGAGAGGCGACCGGCCTCCACCAGGCGGACCAGCTCGGCATGGGTCTGGGCGGGCAGGTCGGGGTGCCGATCCACGAAGGCCCCCCAGGCGGCGCCGACCACGTCGATGTTCCGGAAGAGGACGCGGTTCATGGCCAGCCTGGGGATGGAGCCGCCGGCGAACCCGATCACCACCAGGCGCCCCTCGGAGGCCAGGGCCCGCACCGTGTCGTCGAAGCGCTCGGCGGTGACCGGGTCGAAAGCGACGTCGACGCCGCCACCGCTCAGCCGCCGCACCTCCTCGAGCCAGCCCTCGTCGGCGATGACGACGTGGTCCGCCCCCAGGCCGGCGGCGACGTCGGCCTTGCGCCGGTCGGAGACGACCGCGATCACGGTCGCCCCCACCGCCTTGCCCAGGTCGACCGCGGCGCTCCCCACCCCGCCCGCGGCGCCGTGGACCAGGAGGGTCTCGCCGGCCCGCAGGCGACCCCGCCGCACGAGTCCGAAGTGGGCGGTGTGGTAGTTCATCAGCAGGGCCACGCCCTGGGCCAGGCTCAGGCCCTCGGGCACCGGGAAGACTCGGTCGGGCGGGGCCACGACCGTCTCCGCCCAGCTGTCCCAGGCGCTCGCCACCACCCGCTGGCCGGGGCGGAGGCCTGTGCCCTCGGGCGCCGAGAGCACGGTGCCGGCCGCCTCCAGGCCGAGCACGAAGGGGGGGTCGCGGCGGATCTGGTACCGGCCGCGGGAGAGCAGGAGGTCCGGGAAGGAGACGCCGGCGGCGTGCACGGCGACGAGCACGGCGCCCTCCGCCCGGGGCTCGGGCCGGTCGGTGACCACCAGGCCCTCGGGCCCCTCCAGGCGCTCGACGACGACCGCCCTCACCGGGATCGCCCTGGCCGCCGCCGCGGCTGCTCGGTGAACGGTGGAAGGTCGCGGTACATGACCACCATGGTGACGGAGACGGCCCGGCTCCGGCAGCCGCGGGCCGACGTTGGGATCGGGCCGCGGCCCGCGTCCACGCGCCCCGCCCCTCGGGTAGAGTCGGAGGAGACCAGAGAGGAGAGCGGTATGGACTTCGACCTGAGCCCCGCCGAACGCACCTTCCGGGACCGGCTCCGCGCCTGGCTGCGGGCCAACCGCCCGGCCTGGGCGGACGAGGAGGACGAGCCCGGCCGCGAGGGTTGGCTCGAGCGACGGGTGGCCTGGCAGCGCCAGCTGTACCAGGCGGGCTACCTGGGCCTGGCCTGGCCCCGGGAGTACGGCGGCCACGGGGCCACGCTGATGGAGCAGGTCATCTTCAGCCAGGAGATGGTCGAGGCCCGGGCCCCGGACCCCATCAACGTGATCGGGCTGGGCATGGCCGGCCCCACCATCATCGCCTGGGGCACCGAGGACCAGAAGCGGCGCTACCTGAGCAAGATCCTGGACGCCGAGGAGATCTGGTGCCAGGGCTTCAGCGAGCCCAACGCCGGCAGCGACCTCTCCGCCCTCCAGACCCGGGCCGTCGACCGGGGCGATCACTACGAGGTGAGCGGTCAGAAGGTCTGGACCAGCCTCGCCCACGTCGCCCGCTGGTGCTTGCTGCTGACCCGGGAGCGGGACGAGCCCAACCCGCGCCAGGGGCTCACCTACCTGATCGTGGACATGCGCAGCCCGGGGATCGAGGTCCGTCCCCTGCGCCAGATCACCGGCGAGGCCGAGTTCAACGAGGTCTTCTTCGACCGGGTGCGGGTACCCAAGGAGCAGATCCTGGGCCGGCCCGGGGAGGGCTGGGCGGTGGCCATCACCACCCTGCTCCACGAGCGCGGGACGCTGGGCGCGGCGCTGGCCACCCGGGCCGGCATCACCGCCCAGGAGGTGGTCGACCTGGTGCGGGCCAGCGGGCGCGGCCGGGACCGTCTGCTCCGCCAGCGGGTGGCCCAGCACTACATCGAGGCCCGGGCTCTGCAGCTCAACGGCTACCGCGCCATCACCCGGGTGATGCGAACCGGCATCCCCGGCCCGGAGGGCTCGATCATGAAGCTCTTCTGGTCGGAGCTGAACCAGCGCATGCAGGAGACG
>DASRBU010000495.1:0-3696 GCA_035653475.1 Candidatus Dormiibacterota bacterium
TCCTCGGCCGTACCCAACCGTTTCAGCGGTACTCCGGCCGCGCGCCGATGTCGAGTCTCGGGATCGGCGTAGATGGGCTCCGACATGCCGGCATCGATGAAACCGGGAGCAACGGCGTTGACCCGGACCCCGTACGCGGCCCACTCGACCGCCATCTGTTCGGTGAGCAGACGCACCGCTGCCTTGCTCGCCCCGTAGGCCCCCCCGTAAGGGGCCGGGACCAGGCCATTGATCGAGGCCACGTTCACGATCGCTCCCCCACCGGCCGCAGCCATGCGACGGGCCGTGGTCCTGGCCACGAGAAAGGTCCCGGTCAGGTTGACCTCCAGCACCAGCTTCCAGTCCTCCACCGAGAGCTCGGCCAGGGTCCCGAAGCGCACCATCCCGGCGTTGTTGACCAGGGCGTCGATGGGACCGAACGCATCCAGCACCGTTCCAACCGAGCCCTCGTCGCGCACGTCGGCCACGAGGGGCTGGCCACCGACCGCGGCCGCGACGCGGTGCGCGGCCTCGGCATCGATGTCGAGCACGCCCACCCGGTAACCTACGGCAGCTGCCTTGCGGCAGATCTGCTCCCCGATTCCCCGGCCACCGCCGGTGACGACCAGCGATCTCACCCGAGGAGGACCGGGTAGAACCCCCAGTGGGGGCGGGTTGAGGTCTCGTCCTGCCGCGGCGCCAGCTCGGGATGCGGTCTCACTCCGTGCTGGAACAGGGTCTGGACGATGAGGGTCACGGAGCCGTAGATGGGTTCGTCTGGCTCTCCCCGCCGGGAGTCGGGCTCTATCCCCGCGTCCAGGATCCGTCCGATGCAGGTGTGGGCCCCGGCCCCAAAGCTCAATCCCCACGCCGGCACGCCTTCCGGTCGCTCGCGCCCAGGACGGAACCGATGGGCGTCGGCCCCGAAGACGGCAGGATCCTGGTTGGCAGCCATCAGGTCCATCTGCACCAAGGCATGCTCGGGGATCTCCACCCCGCAGCCCAGACGCACCCTGGCCAGCGTCCGTCGGCTCGCGACCGGGCTCGCCGGGTGAAGACGGAGTGCCTCGTGGACGCAGCGTTGCACAAAGCGCGGGTCGCGTTCGAGTCGTGCCCGATCGCTAGGGTGTCGCTCGAGCCAGGTCAGCGTCTCGTGGACGGTGTTGGCCACCGCCATGGCCGTGCTGCCCGTCGCCGCCTGGAGGTAGCCACAGGTCTCGCGCCGGATCAGGTCGAGGGGAAGCGCCAGCTGGTCCCCCTCGCGGAGGAGCAGGGTCAGGACGTCGCGTGGGAGCCGGGCCTCCTCCACCTGGCCAGCCCGGAAACGCTCGACTAGCTCCCGGCGTCGCCGGTAGGAGGGCTGGAAGAACTCCCGATCGTAGCCTGCCAGCGCCTCGGCCGCTTCCGCCACCACGGCTGCCTTATCCACGGCGTGCGCCACGGTGGCGCCGGCACTGAACCTCCATACATAGTCGAGCAGACGTCCAGTACCCTCAGCGCTGTCGTGGGGGCAGTCGATGCCTGCGATCAGGGCGCTGAGGCTGAGGGTCACCCGCCGCGACAGCTCCACCACGTCCACCCAGCCCCGCGTCACGAAGGGAGCGATGGTGGCGGCGATGGCGGGCCGCACGACGTCCATCTCGTATCCTCGCAGCGCCTCAGGCCGGAACAACCGACTTTCCAGGCGCCGTCGGGTCCGGTGCTCCTGACCGTGAAGGGTGAGCAACGTTCCTTCCAGAACGACCCCGGCCTCGTCGTAGAGCGCCTGCTTCAGGTCCCCATGCCGGAGGGCCTCTCGAACCGCTTCGTAGGAGGAGAGCCGAACCAGGGCTACATCGAGCATGGGCAAGAGGATGTCAGGGCAGGGGTCAGGAGGTCCTCGTCAGCCTCCGGGACACCGCCCGGCGGCTGGCCGCCGTCCTCCCAGGCCGTGGCGAGCTCCCAGGTGAGGAGGCGCTGACTGTACTGGCTCACGCGTTCCTTGGGATGGAGACGACGTTGCGGCCATGGCCGGTGCAGGTCGACCTCGGTCCCCGCCTTGAAGACGTGGTGCAATCGGGTCCGGTCCTGGAGAATGCGGACGTCCAGGGTCGGATCGCCGTCGACGACCAGCACATCGGCAAGCTTGCCCTTGGCCAGGACGCCCACGTCATCCCGGCGCATGGCCAGTTGCCCATTGCCGGTAGCGGTCTGGATCGCCTCCAGGGGTGTCATCTCCAGGTAGCGGACGAAGAGCTCCATCTCGCGCGCGTGCCAGTGACCGTAGGGCGTGAGCGAGAACCCGCTCTCGGACCCGGAGAGGATCCTGACGCCCGCGTCGAAGGCGCGCCGGATCATGGTCGAGGAGCGTTCGATCTCGCTCTGGAAGAGGTCGACGGCGGAGCTCGAGGCGCCCACCCGGGCTCCATGGTCGATCAAGTTGGCCAGGAAAGTGAAGGTAGGAAGGATGGCGGCTCCCGACTCGACCACGGCCTCGAGCGCCTCCTCGTCCATGAACGAGCAATGGGCGAGGACGTCCACCCCGGCCCGGGCCGCATCGCGAGCACTGCGAGCGTTGCGGCAGTGAGCGACCACCGGTGTGTCGAGGTCGTGTGCCGTCTCGACCACCGTCCGCAGCTCTTCCAACGTCCACACCGAGCGCTCACCACTCCGACCAGGGATGATGCCGGTGACGTGGACCTTGATCCAGTCGGCGCCGTGCTTGATCTCGCGCCGCACCTCCTGGATCATCTCGTCCCGGGTGCGCACCACCATGGCGTAGCCGGCGCTGCCAGACTCGGGGATCATGCGACCGGCGGTCCCTCCCACCGAAGTCATGAGTGCGAAACCGCCCACGCTCAGGCGCGGGCCCTCCACGATCCCTGCCTCGATGGCCTCCTTGAGGGCAGGACCGATCCAGAAGATCCCGTCCACGTCCAGGCAGGAGGTGACGCCGGCCCGCAGTACCTTCTGTGCGTTCCAGGCGGCCAGGATGGCGGCGTAATTCTGCTCGCGGTGGTGGAAGAGCTCGTCGTTGGACCGCGGCTCTCCCAGGGTGAGATGGGTGTGGGCGTCGATCAGCCCTGGCATCACCGTGTGGCCGGTGGCGTCGATGACCCGGACGTTCCCACGAACTCTGGCCTTGATCTCGGCCTCCTCACCCAGGCCCTGGATGCGATCACCGCAGATGAAGACCGAGGTATTGGGGCGCGGGCCAGCACCAGTCCCATCGATGACGGTCCCGTTCTTGATCAGCACGTCCGCCATACGCCATCTCCTGACTCCTCGACCGGCCTCCGGGCTCGCCAGAAACCGAGCTGTCGCCGGCTTTAGACGTTAGATATCTAACGTCTAACGTCGGGAAAACGCAAGCCCCTTCCGAAACCTGCCCGCATCGGCTGCTGAAGGGGTGAGCCAGACCCCGAGCTCATCGCCGGGTGAGATTGGCAGCCGAGATGGGCCCGAAGTCGACGCGGCGCCGGGGATGACGGTCTCCAGTCCGTCACCAGGTCGGCGGTCGCCCGGCGCCGCTCACCCGAGCAGGCGGAACCAGAGGTTGGTCGCCTGCGGCGTGTGCGCCAGGCCGATGCGCCCCATCCCCCACCGAAGGGCTCGCCCTCCCGGGGCATGCCCCGATACGGATCGCCGCCAAGGTGCGGCTGCCCACCAGGAGGGCACCGACCCTGCCCACCAGCTCGTCCACCATCGGGTTGGGTCCGAGGTGCTCGGCCAACCAGG
>DASRBU010000496.1:0-3130 GCA_035653475.1 Candidatus Dormiibacterota bacterium
GGGATGAGGTTCGGCGTGGTGGTCTTCCCCGGCACCTGGTCGGATCGGGACTGCGGCTGGGCGGTCGAGCACGCACTGGGGGCCGAGGTCCGTTACCTCTGGCACCGCGACCGGGACCTGGGCGGCGTCGACTGCGTGATCCTCCCCGGCGGCTTCAGCTACGGCGACTACCTGCGCCCGGGCGCGATCGCCCGTTTCTCCCCGGTGATGGAGGCGGTGCGGGAGTTCGCGGAGCGCGGCGGCCTGGTCTGGGGGATCTGCAACGGCTTCCAGGTGCTCTGCGAGGCCGGGCTCCTGCCCGGGGCGCTGATCCCCAACGCCTGCCTCGAGTTCCGCTGCCAGTGGCTCCACCTCCGCTGCGAGCGAGGTGACCTGCCCTTCACCCGGGGCCTCGGGGGCCGGGTGCTGCGCATGCCCATCGCCCACCAGGAGGGCAACTACCAGGCCGATCCGGAGACCCTGGCCCGGCTGGAGGAGCGGGGCCAGGTGGTCTTTCGGTACTGCGACGAGCACGGCCGAACGGGCGGCGAGTCCAACCCCAACGGCTCCGCCCACGACGTCGCCGGCATCGTCAACCTCCGCGGCAACGTGCTGGGCATGATGCCCCATCCGGAGCGCTGCGCCGAGGCCGACCTGGGCGGCACCGACGGGCTCCTGCTCTTCCGCTCGGTGGCGGAGGCGGCCCTGTCGCTGGCCGGAGGCGGCCCGGGATGAGCGGCCTCGCCGTCGACGAGCGCGTCCTGCGCGAGGTCGCCCTGAGCGGCGAGGAGTACGCCGAGATCGTGCGCCGGCTGGGCCGGGAGCCGAACCGGCTGGAGCTGGGCATGCTGGGCGTGCTCTGGTCGGAGCACTGCTCCTACAAGAGCACCCGGTCCCTGCTGCGGCGGCTCCCCACCTCCGGGCCCGGGGTGCTGCAGGGGCCGGGGGAGAACGCCGGGGTGGTGGAGATCGGCCAGGGCTGGGCGGTGGCCTTCAAGGTGGAGTCGCACAACCATCCCAGCGCGGTCGAGCCCTACCAGGGGGCGGCCACCGGGGTGGGCGGCATCCTCCGCGACGTGCTGGCCATGGGCGCCCGGCCGGTGGCCCTGCTCGACTCGCTCCGCTTCGGCCCCCTGCCCGAGAGTCGGCGTCACCTGGAGGGGGTGGTGGCCGGGATCGGCGGCTACGGCAACTGCGTCGGGGTGCCCACCGTGGGGGGCGAGATCTACTTCGACGAGGGCTACGCCGGCAACCCCCTGGTCAACGCCATGTGCGTGGGCCTGGTGCGCGTCGACCGGGTTCGCCGCGCCCGGGCCGGCCGGGCCGGCAACCGACTGGTGCTGGCCGGGGCGCCCACGGGGAGGGACGGCATCCACGGCGCCGCTTTCGCCTCGCTGGAGCTGGACGGCGCCTCGGCCGAGCGACGCCCGGCCGTGCAGGTCGGCAACCCGTTCCTCGAGAAGTGCCTCATCGAGGCCTGTCTGGAGCTGCTGGACCTCCCGGGGGTGGTCGGCCTCCAGGACCTCGGGGCCGCGGGGCTGACCTCGGCCGTGGCCGAGGTCGCGGCCCGCGCCGGCGCCGGCGCCCGCATCGAGACGGCCCGGGTGCCGCGGCGCGAGGCGGGCATGACCCCTTACGAGGTGATGCTGTCCGAGTCCCAGGAGCGCATGCTGGTGGTGGTCGAGCCCGGCCAGGAGGCCGGGGTGCTCCAGATCTTCGCCAGGTGGGACCTGGAGGCGGCGGTGATCGGCGAGGTGACGGCGGACGGCGACCTGAGCGTGCGGGAGGAGGGGGTCGAGGTCGCCCGCCTGCCGGTCGCCCTCCTGGCCGGGGGGGCCCCGGCGCGCCGGCTCCGGCCCGCGCCGTCGGAGGTGGCGGAGCCGGCCGCACCGCCGCCGCCCCTGGCCCCCGGGGAGGTGGGTGAGACGCTGCTGCGCCTGCTGGCGAGCCCCAACCTGGGCAGCCGGTGGCCCGTGTTCCGCCGCTACGACCACATGGTGGGCGACGCCACCGTCCTGCCCCCGGGCGGAGATGCCGCCGTCCTCCGGGTCCTGGGCACCGGCCTGGGGCTGGCGGTGACCATCGACGGCAACGCCCGCTACTGTCGCCTGGACCCCTTCGTGGGCGCGCAGATCGCGGTCGCGGAGGCGGCCCGCAACCTGGTCGCCACCGGCGCCCGGCCGCTGGCCCTCACCGACTGCCTCAACCTGGGCAACCCGGAGCGGCCGGAGGTGGCCTGGCAGCTGGAGCGCGTGGTGGAGGGGATCGCCACCGCCTGCCGGGAGCTGCGGCTGCCGGTGGTGAGCGGAAACGTCAGCCTCCACAACGAGTCGGCCCAGGGCGCCATCGACCCCACCGTGGTCGTCGGCATGGTGGGGTTGCTCGAGGACCACCGCCGCCGCCTCCCAGCCGGCTTCCAGCGGCCCGGCGACCTGGTGCTGCTGGTGGGGAGCACCGCCGACGACCTGGGCGGCTCCGAGTACCTGAGGGTCGTCCGAGGTCTGGTGCAGGGGCCGCCGCCTGCCCTGAACCTGGCTCGCGAACGGGCGGTACAGGCCCTCGTCGGCGAGGCCGCGGCCGAGGGCCTGCTGCGCTCCGCCCACGACCTGGCCGAGGGCGGGCTGCTGGTGGCCCTGGCCGAGTGCTGCCTGCTCGGCGGCCTGGGATGTCGAGGCCGGCTTCCGGACCGGCACGACCTGGGGCTCGCCGCCCTGCTCTTCGGCGAGTCGCAGGGACGCTTTTTGCTCAGCGCCCCTCCCCGGGCGCTGGGCCGCCTCCAGAATCTGGCCGCTCGGCACGCGGTCGAGCTGGTGGCGCTGGGGTCGGTGGGGGGCGAGGCGCTGTCGCTGGAGGGGCTGGTCGAGGTCCCGCTGGCCGACGCCCGCCGGGCCTGGGAGGGAGCGCTGGGTGGCTGAGCCGAGGGGCGGGGACCGGGTCTCGATCGGAGGCCGACGCGGAGCCGAGCGGGGCTCCCGCCCCGGTCCCTGCGCGGAGCGTTGGTGGAGGCGGGAAGGCTGAGATGTGCGGGATCTTCGGCATCCACAGCCGTCAGGTCGACGTCGCCAACCTGACCTACTTCGGGCTCTTCGCCCTCCAGCACCGGGGCCAGGAGTCCGCCGGCATCGCCGTGGGCGACGGGCGCCAGGTCCGC
>DASRBU010000497.1:0-5928 GCA_035653475.1 Candidatus Dormiibacterota bacterium
GTGGTGAACAACATCGAGAAGATCCCCCGGCACCAGGGCTTCGGGGTGATGGTGGTGCCCCTGCGCTTCGTGGGCGGCACGGCCTCGCCGGTCCGCGTCTTCGCCCTCTGGGAGGCGTGAGCCGCGGCGCTCCGGTTCCGACGCCGAGGCCGAGCCAGCGCTGGACGGCGCCCGCATGCCCGGAGAGAGGACGTCCGTGGTCCACGGCGGGACCTGACTCGGTCCCACGTGGGACCGGGCCTGGTCCAGAGCGGGAACGGGCCTGAGGTGACCACCGGATGCCTGCCCCCGGAGGCGTAGCCGGTCGATGCGGTCCTGGACCAATGCCCGGGTGCGTTCCCTGCCGTCGTCGTCACCGGACCCGCAGCCACCGGCGAGATCACCACCGCCCCCGGTACGCCCGGGCCGGCGTACGGCTCGCCTCCGAGGCCGAGGTGGCAGCGTTCCGGGCCGATCCGGACGCGAGCCCGGGATCGTTCCCCGAGCCCATCGTGCTCGACGGATGGCAGGCGGTCCCCGCTGTCCCGGGAGCGGTCGAGCGAGCCGTGGACGAGCTTCGATCGCTCCATCCCTACCGGGAGCGTGCGCGGCGACCCGGGACCAGGAGACCTGGCCAGGTACGGGCGCCCGGTTCGCGCACCAATGTCCCGGCTCACCCCATCGCCCGGATTCGACCAGAGCCGACGATCGGGAGGCGACGCCTGCGCCGCCATCGCCTTCGAACGTAAAAGAGCCAGCACGAGATCGACCCGGTCGCGGGCCCGCCGCCGGCGACGTGGTGGCCATCGGGGCCAGGGCTTCCGCAGCCCCCGGGCCGCATGGGGGCAGGCGCCTGATCCGGCTCCGGGACGGGCCGGAGGATCGCTTCCTCGCCATTCCCATCTGCGCGCCGTGGGTGAGCCGGCTGCGCCTCAGACCGCCAGGTAGCGGGAGCGGATCTCGGCGTCGTCGCGGATGCGGGCGGCCGGGCCCTGGGCCACGATCCGGCCCTCGTCGAGCACGTAGGCTCGGCGGGCCACCTCGAGCGCCATCACCGCGTTCTGCTCCACCAGGAGCACGCCCACACCAGTGCCGGCGATCCCGGCCAGGGTGCGGGCGATGTCGCGGGCGATGGCCGGGGCCAGGCCCTGGGTGGGCTCGTCGATGAGCAGGAGCCGAGGGGCGCCGATCAGGGCTCGCGCGATCGCCACCATCTGCTGCTGGCCGCCCGAGAGCCTGGCCGCCTCGCGCCGGGCGTGCTCCCGCAGGGCGGGGAACAGCTCCCAGACCCGCTCGAAGCCGGAGCGGGTCCGCTCCCGGTCGAGGCCCTGCCCCAACGCCGCCAGGCGCAGGTTCTCCTCCACGGTGAGGCCGGGGAACATCCGCCGGTCCTCGGGCACGTAGCCGATGCCCATCCGGGCGATGCGGTGGGTGGGGCGACCGGTGAGCGGCGTGCCGTCGAAACGGATCGTGCCACCGCGGACGGCGACCAGACCCATGACCGAGCGCAGGGTGGTCGTCTTGCCCGCCCCGTTGCGGCCCAGCAGGGCGGTGACCTCGCCCCGACGGACCTCGAGCGAGACGCCCTGGAGGACGTGGGCCAGGCCGTAGTAGGCCTGGACGGCGTCGAGCTCGAGGAGGCGGCCGTCGCCGTCGGCGGTGCTCACAGCGCCCCCTGGAGGTAGACCTCCTGGACCCGTGGGTGGCCACGGACCTCCTCGGGGGTCCCCTCGAAGAGCTTGACCCCGAAGTTGAGGACCGTGATCCGCTCCGCGATCCGGAGCACCACGTCCATCTTGTGCTCGATCATGATCACGGTCAGGTCGCGATGCAGGTCCTGGATGAGCCGCACCGTGGCCTCGGTCTCGGCCGGGCTCATGCCGGCCGTGGGCTCGTCCAGCAGCAGCAGCTGCGGCCTGGTGGCGAGGGCGATGGCCAGGTCCAGGTGGCGTAGCTCGCCGTGGGAGAGGTTGCCGGCCAGCTCCCAGCGCCGGTCCTGGAGCCCCACCCGCTCCAGCGTCTGCTCGGCCAGCCGGCTGGCGTCGCGCAGGCGGGAGGCCGGGAGCCAGAAGGTGTAGGGCCAACGCGCCGACTGGGCGGCGATGCGCACGTTCTCGAAGACGCTGAGCGACTGGAACACGGTCGTGATCTGATAGGACTTGGCGATGCCCAGCCGCACCATCCGGTGGTAGGGCAGTCCGGTGACGTCGCGGCCGGCGAACCACACCCGGCCGCCGTGAGGGCGGGTGTGACCGGTGATCAGGTTGAAGAGCGTGGTCTTGCCCGAGCCGTTGGGGCCGATGATGGCGTGGAGGCTACCGGCCGCGACCTCCAGATCGACGTGATCCACGGCGTGCACGCCCCCGAACCAGCGGTCGAGCCCCTGGCAGCGGAGCAGGGCCGGGCTCCCGTTGGGGCCGCTCATGGCCCCGGCTCCCGTGCCGTTCGCGCCCGCAGCCGCCGAGTCCAGGCCACCGCCCCCCAGGAGCCCAGGGGCTCCAACCGCACCAGGCCCCAGAGGCCCTGGGGGAAGACCAGGACGCAGACCACGAACACGGCGCCCACGATCAGGGGCCAGTCGCCGAAGGCGATGCTGAGGTAGTGCTCGAGCAGGAGCACGACCAGGGCCCCCAGCACCGAGCCGAAGAGCGTGCTCCGTCCGCCCAGGATGACCATGATCACCACCAGGCCGGACAGCGACCAGTAGGGCTGGAGGCCCTCCAGCCCGTTGAAGATGGCGTCGAGCCCGCCGGCCAGGCCGGCCAGCAGGCCGGAGAGGGTGAAGGTGACGAGCTGGACCAGGCGGGTGTTGTAGCCGCAGCCACGCGCCCGCTCCTCGCTCTCCCGGATCGCCTGCAGCACCCGGCCCAGCGGGGACTCCGTGTAGAGCAGGGCGAAGGCGAAGGCCAGGACGAGGATGCCCGCGCAGAGCAGGAAGTAGGGGAGGGGGTCACGGATGGGGTGCATCTCCAGGGAGAGCCCGGGCAGGTCCAGGGGCGGGGTGGGGATGTTGCCCAGCCCGTCGTCGCCCCCGGTCAGGGGGCGGGCCTCGAAGGCGATGAAGTAGCCCAGCTGGGCGAAGGCCAGGGTCAGCATCGAGAAGTACACGTCCCGGCGGCGCAGGCACACCGCCCCGGAGCTGAGGGCGAGCAGGCCGCAGAGCACCATGGAGGCGCCCAGGGCCACCCACAGGCTGTGGGTGAAGTGGAGCAGGGCCAGCCCGGCGGCGTAGCCGCCGAACCCCCAGTAGAGGGCGTGACCGAAGGAGACCAGCCCCCCGTAGCCCAGGAGCAGGTTGAGGCTGATCGCCCAGAGGCTGTAGATGAGCACCTCTACCGCCAGGCTGGGGTCGGGGACGAGGAAGAAGAGGCCGACGATGACCAGCAGCAGCAGCGCCAGCTGGTTCCAGGCCCGGCCCCGCCAGAGCAGCTCCAGCAGCTGGAGGGGGCCGGGGCGCTCGGCGGGCAGCGGCGGTCGGCCCGGGATGGCGCTCACGTCGTGCCCAGCAGGCCCCGCGGCCTGAAGGTCATGACCAGGATCATGAGCACGAAGGGGACGATCGAGGCGTAGACGCTGGCGAAGAGGGTGGTGAGCGACACCAGCACCCCGATCACGAGGCCGCTGAGCACGGCGCCCCAGAAGCTGCCCATGCCGCCCACCACCACCACCACGAAGGCGGTGATCAGGATATCGTTGCCCATCTCCGGGTAGACGCCCGTGACCGGGGAGTCGAGCACACCCGCCACCCCGGCCAGGGCGATGCCCAGGGCGAAGACCAGCACCCGGAAGCGGTCGAAGTCGACGCCCAGGATCTGGATCATGGTGCTGTCGCGGATGCCGGCCCGGATGATCAGGCCCAGGCTGGTCCGCTCCAGCAGCAGCCACAGCCCGAGCACGATCAGGGCCGCCAGCACCGCCACGAAGGTCAGGTAGGCGGGGTAGCTGGTGAAGCCCAGGGGCAGCTGGAAGTTGAGCTGGGAGGGGGCGTTCACCGTCTCGCCCTGCTTGCCCGCGACCATCTCCACCAGCTGGGTGACGATGTAGGTGAGCCCGAAGGTCAAGAGCAGCGGGTCGACGGCGCTGCGCCGGTACAGGGGCTTGATCAGCGTCCGCTCGACCGCCGCCCCCAGGAGCAAGAGGAGGGGCGGGACCAGGGCCAGACCCCACCAGAAGCTCCCGAAGGCGGTCAGCAGGTAGAAGCCGACGTAGGCTCCCAGCATGAAGAAGGCACCGTGGGAGAAGTTGATGATCTCCATGAAGCCGAAGATCAGGTTCAGCCCCAGGGCGAGCAGGACCAGCACCGCCCCGCTGACGACCCCGGTGAAGACCTGGTTGACGATCAGGTGCATGGGAACGGCGTCCGGCCGGGCGGGGGCTGGAGGCCCGCCCGGCCGCGGAGGACGATCACGACAGCCCCAGCTCCGAGCAGCTCGGCGCCTGCTGCTCGCTGGCGGGGATGGTTCGCACGATGGAGCGGTAGCCGTAGCTGGCCGAACCGCCCTTCGACGCCGCCTCGTCCTGGGTCAGCCCCTGGACGATGTAGGTGGGTTGGAAGGACTGGTGGTCGCAGGCCCGGATCGACTCGGGGCCCTCGGCCAGGTCGAAGCGGGAGCCGGCCAGCGCCTTGGAGAACTGGGACGGCGTCACGTGTCCCGCCGCCACCTGCTTCGCGATCAGCATGACCGCGTTGTACACGTAGGCGGCGTACCCGCTGGGGGGCTTACCGTAGGCCTTCTCGTAGTCCTTGACGAACTTCTGCGTGCCCGGGTCCTTGATGGTCCAGTAGAAGTTCGTGGCTCCGTAGGTGCCGGCGGTGACGTCGAAGCCCATCTGCTCGTCGAAGCTCAGGTCCTCCAGGAACTGGAAGATCTTCATCCGGCTCTGGAGGTTGAACTGCTTGGCCTGCTTCAGGAAGCTGACCTGGTCGTTGCCGGCCATGCCCACCATCAGCACCTCGGGGTTGGCCGCCTCGAGCTTGGGGATGTAGGGCGTCCAGTCGCTGGTGCCGAGCGGGGCGAAGGTGACCCCGGCGATGGTGCAGCCGTCGGCCGGAGCGGCCTTCTGCTCGGCGTCGTACTGCTCGTGGCCCCAGGCGTAGTCCGGCTGCAGGAAGTAGACCCGCTTGCCCAGGTTCTGGCAGATCCAGGGCATGATCGCGTTGACGTCCTGCGAGGGCAGGGGGGCGATATGGAAGGTCGTCGGCCCGAAGTCGGGCGGCCGGTTCAGGGCCTCCGTCTGACAGGTGCCCAGGTAGGGGATGCCGGCCTGCTTGGCGACCTGGTTGATGGCCACGGTGGTGGCGGCCGACACGCAGCCGGTGAGGAAGTCGACCTTGTTCACCTGGACCAGCGACTTGGCCTGGTTGAGCGCCAGGTCGGGCTTGATCTGGTCGTCGCGCACCAGCACCGAGATGGGGTGGTTGCCGGCCTTGCCCTGCAGCTCCTGGATGGCGAGCTGGGCACCGTTCTGCTGGGCCTCGCCCAGCTGGGCGTAGGTGCCGGTCAGGCCCGTGACCACGCCGATCTTGACCGGGGTGCCGCTGGCGGAGCCCCCGGCCGTCGACTGACCCCCGGCGACGCCACAGGCGGTCACCAGGGCGAACGCGGCCGCACCGGCCGCCCTCGCGAGCCATCCTCTCATCGGCGTTCCTCTCCTCTCGTCTCGTCGTGATGGGTCGGGATCGCGCCCGCGTCGACGTGCCAGTTCATTATCGTCGATCCCGTCCTGTGGTCGGAACTTGATTCCGCTCTGTGAGACAGGAGCAGGGAGCCGAGGCGAGGCCGCCTCGATCTCGGCCCCGGTGACGGTCCTGGGCCGGGGCTGGCGGACTCGCCTCCGCCGGCCACGCTGGCCGGCGGAGGCGAGGGTCAGACGCCCGCCGGCGCCGCCTCGACGATGCCCCGGAAGCGCTCCAGGTAGCGCATCAACGTGTGCCGGTCGGTGTTGTCG
>DASRBU010000498.1:0-24736 GCA_035653475.1 Candidatus Dormiibacterota bacterium
CCCTCGGCCGCTGGCTGCGGGCCGGGCTGGCCGGGTGCGCCATCAGCCGGTCCGCCGCCGAGGCGGCGGCGACCCGCGGCGCCACCGGCACCGTCCAGGAGAGCGTGCTGGCCCGGGTCACCGCCAACGGCACGCTGCGGATCGGCAGGGACCGCCTGGCCTGGCTGGTGGTCCTCCGAGGCGGCCTCGGGCCCCAGCGCTTCGCCTGCCCTGCCGCTGGAGCCGGCGCCCCGGTCTCCTGCTTCGCGCTCCCGGCGCTGTCCTTCACCCGGGTCGTGATCGTGGACGGGCTGACCGGCCAGGTGATGGCGGTGGTGATCGTTGGCACCAGCTGGACGGGCTCCGCCGCCTTCCCAGGGCTGCCCCGGGCCGCGGCCGGAGGGCGGGCGGTGCCGCTCCCCCGGCCGGCCGCCTAAGAGCGGGGCGCCAGCCGCTCCGCCAGGTAGCGGATGGCCAGCGGGTAGCGGTAGGCGATGCGCCCGTGGCCCCCCTCGAACAGCTCGAAGGCGATCTCGGTCACCCCCGCCGCTACCAGCTGGCGACGAACGGCCTCGGCCCCGAGGTCCAGGTAGTAGTCGTCGGACCGCCCCGCGTCCAGGTAGACGGCGCGTAGGGAGCGCAGGGCGGCGGCGTGGCGCGGTGCCATCCGCACCGGGTCCCAGGCCAGCCAGCGCTCCCACACCTCCGGCACCAGGCGCCCGGTGGCCGGCTCGAAGGGGAGGAGCACGGTGCCGTCGGGCTCCGCCGAGTAGCAGGCGGCCATGGCATAGACCTCGAAGAGGGTCTGGTCGTGGGGGCGGGTGAAGGGGAGGCGGGAGCGGAAGTCCCGCCAGAACCGCTCGTAGGAGCCGTCGTAGCCGTCGCGCAGCGCCCTGACCGCCATCGGGAACTCGGGCAGGTAGCAGAGCTCGAAGAGGGCGTCGCCCGCGTGGCTGGCGAGGCCCGCGAAGAGGTCGGGCCGGAGCATGGCGCTGACCATGGCTCCGTAGCCCCCGCTGGAGTGACCGGTCACCCCCCGGTGCTCGCGGGCGGCCAGGGTCCGGTAGCGGGCGTCCACCCACGGCACCACGTCCTGGCACAGGTAGCTGTGGTAGCGGCCCGTGGCCGGCGAGTCCAGGAACTGGCTGCCCCCGAGCGAGGTCCAGGCGTCGACCAGGACCACGATGCAGGGCGGCGGCGCCGGCGCCTCGTCGCCGGCGAAGAGCGCGTCCAGCATCTCCGGGAAGGTGGGCCAGAGGGCGACCCGGTTCCGCCACATGTCCACCTGTCCCAGGTAGCCCTGGAGCACGTAGATGGCTGGGTAGCGCCGTCCCGGCTCGTCGTCGTACCCCGGCGGCAGGTACACCCAGAGCGGACGCCGGAAGGGGTCGCCGAGTCGGTTGCCGCGCAGGGCCGGGCTCTCGATCCAGACCTCCTCGAGGCGGCCGGACCAGGTCCGCCCCCAGGGCCAGGCGGTATCCCCACCCGGCCGAGCCGCGTTCACGGCCGACCTCCGGGCTCGTCCAGGGCGCGGACGATCGCGTCCCCCACCTCGGAGGTGGTGGCGCTTCCGCCCAGGTCCCCGGTGAGGAACCTGCCCTCCGCGCAGACCCGGTCGATGGCCCGCTCCACCCGGTCGGCCTCGGCCTCGTGGCCCAGGTGCCGTAGCATCAGCGCCGCCGACCACACCGCTCCCATGGGGTTGGCCAGCGACCGTCCGGCGATGTCGGGCGCGGAGCCGTGCACGGGCTCGAACATCGAGGGCCCGGCCCGGTCGAGGCTCAGGTTGGCGCTGGCGGCCAGCCCCAGGCTCCCCTGGAGGGCGGCGCCCAGGTCGGTCAGGACGTCGGCGAAGAGGTTGGAGCCGACGACCACGTCGACGGTGTCGGGACGGAGCACCATTCGCGCCGCCATGGCGTCCACGTGCACCCGCTCCACCTCCACCTCGGGATAGGAGGGGGCGAGGCCGGCGACCACCTCGTCCCAGAGCACGTAGGCGTACCGGCTGGCGTTGGACTTGGTCACGCTGATCAGCCGACGGCGCCGCTCCCGCGCCCGTTCGAAGGCGTAGCGGACGCAGCGCTCGATGGCCCGGCGGGTGAAGACGGGCACCTCCACCGCCACCTCGGCCGGGGTCCCCTGATGCACGCGCCCTCCGGCCCCCGAGTACTCGCCCTCGGTGTTCTCGCGCACGAAGAGCATGTCCACCTCCGCCGGCCCCCGGCCCGCCAGGGGAGAGCGGACGCCGGGCGGCAGGCGCACCGGCCTCAGGTTGACGTACTGGTCGAAGGTCTTGCGGATCGGCAGCAGGCAGCCCCAGAGGCTGACGTGGTCGGGGACCGTGGGCCAGCCGATGGCGCCCAGGTAGATGGCGTCGAAGCGGGCCAGGACGGCCAGTGCGTCGTCGGGCATCATCCGGCCGGTTCGCTGGTAGTGATCGCAACCCCAGGGCAGCTGCTCGAACTCCAGGGAGAGGCCCAGGGCGCTCAGGACCTTGATCCCCTCCGGGATCACCTCCTTGCCCACACCGTCCCCGGGGATGACCGCGATGCGATGGCTCATGACCCGGCCAAGGTACTGGATGTCGAGGTCGCCCGCCCCGGGATCTGCACCGTGGTCGAGGCCCGAGTCCAATAGCCGCGCTCCTGCTCGACCACCACGGGGAGCCGACCGGAGGGCAGCCGAGCCAGGGGCACGCCGAAGAGCACGTAGCGGAACGGCGCCGGCGCGCAGTCGGCTCCGTGCTCGCAGACGGTGTCCCAGGAATCGATGCGGACGGTCAGCGTGTGCCGGTCGAGGCCGGCCCGCCAGTCGTGGCCGAAGGCGGAGTCCAGGGCCCAGGTGCCGATCAGCAGCTGCTCCAGCAGCACCCCGGAGCCCCGGCCAGCAGACGCCCGGCGCGTCGGACCGCCAGCCCGGACAGATGTCCCCCCGGACGCCGGGTCGCAGCTCGGCCAGCAGCTCCGGCACCGTCAAGCCGCCGCCACCGTCGGCGGCCGGAAGCTCATATAGGGCCCCTGCCAGCTCAGGAGCCGGACCGGCACGGCTCGGCCCGGTAGGGGGGCGTGATCGGAGCCTCGCCAGGCCAGGGCGTGATACCCCAGCAGGCCGGCGACGGCGGCTGCCGCGGCCAGCGTCGCGCCGATCGACCACCATCGATGTCTCCGCATGTCACCGGTGGGTTCGCCGCCGGGCAGGGCGGCGTGACCGTCCCGCCCGCCGGCGCTCAGGGCCGAAAGTCGACCAGCTCCTCCGCCCCGCCCCAGGAGACCAGCGTCCGCGCCGGCTCCGTCCGTGCCACCACCGCTCCTCGGCGCAGCACCAGCCGGCGCCGGGCCAGCAGGCGCAGGGCGTCGGCCTCGTTGGGGGCGTCGAACACCACCAGGCTGGCCGGGCCGCCCTCGCGCAGCCCGTAGTCCTCCAGCCCCAGCGCCCGGGCGGCGTTGACCGTGATCATCTCGAAGAGGCGGGCCGGGTCCTCGGCTCCGGAGAGGTGACCGTAGTGGGCAAGCACGAACGCCGCCTGCAAGGGGTCGCCGCAGCCGAAGGGGTACCAGGGGTCCATCACCGAGTCGTGCCCGATGCAGACGTTGACCCCGGCCGCCATCAGCTCGCGGACCCGGGTGTGGCCGCGCCGCACCGGGTAGGCGTCGAAACGGCCCTGCAGGACCGAGTTGTCGAGGGGGTTGGTGACCACGTGCATGCCGGCGCGGGCCAGGTTCCTGATCAGACGGTCGGCGTAGGCGTTGTTGTAGGAGTGCATGGCCGTGGTGTGGCTGGCCGTCACCCGGCCCGCCATCCCCAGCCGGATGGTCTCCGCCGCCATCACCTCGACGAAGCGGGAGTGGTCGTCGTCGGTCTCGTCGCAGTGGATGTCCACGCGCAGGCCGTGCTCCACGGCCAGGGCGAAGGCGAACTCGACCGACCTCACCCCCAGCTCCCGGCTGAGCTCGAAGTGGGGGATGGCACCGACCGCGTCCACGCCCAGCTCGACCGCCCGGCGCATCAGATCCGGGCCGCCGTCGAAGGAGAAGATGCCCTGCTGGGGGAAGGCGACCAGCTGCAGCTCCATCCGGTCCCCGATCTCCTCCCGCAACTCGATCAGGGCCCGCAGGGCCCGCAGCTCGGGATCGCACACGTCGACGTGGCTGCGCACGTGCTGCACGCCGTTGGCCAGCTGCCAACGCAGCACCTGGCCCGCCCGCCGCTTGACGTCCTCCACGGTCAGCCCCCGCACCCGCTCGGCCCAGATGGCGATGCCCTCGAAGAGCGAGCCGCTCCGGTTCGGCCGAGGATCGCCGACCGTCAGCGCCGCGTCCAGGTGGATGTGGGGCTCGACCAGGGGCGGGGTGACCAGCGCCCCTTCCAGGTGGATCACCCGACGCGCGTCCGGCTCGGGAGCGACCAGCCGGCCCTCGCGCACGCCGAGGTCGCGCAGGTCCGGGGCCCCTGGCAGCCGGGCGCCGGTCAGCAGCAGGTCCAGCACACCTGCACGGTAACAGGCGGCGCCCCGCCCGCGGACCGCCCTCCTCGAGCCCGGCGCAGGGTACACTGCCAACCGGGTTCGGGCACCCACCAGGGGCCCGGCATGCGCACCGAGAGGAGGGCCCGATGGGTGTCGAGGAGTCACCGGCGGGGATGACCGGCGTGCCCGTCCGGGAGGGCGAGTACGGCGACCGGGTGGTCGCCGTGGAGCCGGGCGGGGTGGAGTACATCCCCGAGCGGGAGCGCCACGGACGTCCGCTCGACCTGTTCTGGACCTGGGTCTCTCCCAATCTGGAGTTCGCCACCATCTACGTCGGGGTCCTGCCCCTGGCCTTCT
Organism: Candidatus Dormiibacterota bacterium; assembly: GCA_035653475.1. Lineage (GTDB taxonomy): Bacteria > Chloroflexota > Dormibacteria > Dormibacterales > Dormibacteraceae > CADDZO01. The sequence goes on from DASRBU010000498.1 coordinate 4,802, forward strand.
TCGGCATGGGGTTCGTCGACGCCTGCCTGGCGCTGGTGGTGGGCACCGCCCTGGGCTCGCTCACCCACGCCGTGCTCTCGAGCTGGGGCCCGCGCTTCGGCGTCCCCCAGATGGTGCAGGCGCGGGCGGCCTTCGGCTACCGAGGGGTGATCCTTCCCGCCGGCCTCAACACCTTCACCGCCAACGTGGGCTGGTTCATCGTCAACAGCGTGAGCGGCGCCTTTGCCCTGGAGACGCTCTTCGGGCCGCTCCTGCACTGGTTCACGATGCCCTTCTGGCTGGCCTTCCTGGTCATCGTGCTGGTCCAGGTGGTGGTCGCCTTCCTGGGCCACAACCTGGTCCACGCCTTCGAGCGCTACGCCTTCCCCTACCTGACGATCGTGTTCCTGCTCGCGGCGGCGCTGGTCTTCGCCCACTCCCGACCCGGCACCGGCATCGACGCCCGGGCCCAGGGCCCCATGGGGGAGAGCGGCGCCTTCCTGCTCACCTTCACCGCCGCCTTCGGCTACGCCGTGGGCTGGAACCCGTACGCCTCCGACTACACCCGCTACCTGCCCCGGAGCAGCAGCCGGGTCCTGACCGGCCTCTGGGCGGGCCTGGGCGTGTTCCTCTCCTGCGTGCTGCTGGAGATCGCCGGCGCGGCCCTGGCCACCGTGCCCGGCACCCGCTGGGGACCGAACGACGTGCCCACCGCCCAGTTCATCCGGCCCCTGCCCGAGTGGCTCGCCGCCCTGACCATGCTCGGCATCGCCCTGGGCGCGGTGGCCGCCAACGTGCTCAACATCTACAGCGGGGCGATGTCCTTCCTCACCCTGGGCATCCGGCTCACGCTGCACCAGCGACGGGCCATCGTGGCCCTGGCCACGGGCGTGGTCAGCTACGTGGTCGGGGTCGCGCTCCAGGCCCAGGTCGGGCCGGGGAGCAAGTACGAGAACTTCCTGCTCCTGATCAGTTACTGGATCGCCCCCTTCCTGGCCGTGATCCTGACCGACGCCTGGCTGCGCCGAGGTCGCTTCGACGAGCGGCTCTTCTACGCCCCCCGGCACCGGCGCTGGCAGGGGGTCGCGGCCATGCTGGCCGGCATCGTGGCCTCGCTCCCCTTCTGGAACAACCCCCTCTTCGTCGGCCCTCTGCCCCACGCCGTCCCCGCCCTGGGCGACGTGACCTTCGTCGTCGGCTTCCTGGTCGCGGCCATCGTCTACCTGGCGCTCAACCGCGACCTGGCCGGCGCCCGAACCGGGCGGGAGGTCAGGGCCTAGCCCGAGGCCCGTCGAGGCGGCGCTCGGCGGTGTCGGCGATGAGCCGGGCCAGGGCCAGGGAGGAGGTCGCCGCCGGGGAGGGGGCGTTGCGCACGTGCATGACCCGGCCGCCGCCCTCGACCACGAAGTCGTCCACCAGCGCCCCCGAGGGGTCCACGGCCTGCGCCCGCACCCCGGCCGGCCCGGGCACCATGTCCTCCAGCCCCAGCTCGGGCAGGTAGCGCCGCACCGACCTCCAGAAGGCCCGCTTGGACCAGTCCCGCCACAGCTCGAGCAGGCCGGTCCGCCAGTAGCGGCGGGCCAACCGGCGGAACCCGGGCCCACCCAGCGTGTCCACCAGGTCACCGGGGCGGAGGTCACGGCGTCGATACCCCTCGCGGGCGAAGGCCAGGACCGCGTTCGGGCCCAGCCAGACCTCGCCCGTGCCGATGCGGCGGGTGGCGTGCACGCCGAGGAAGGAGAAGGCCGGGTCCGGCACCGGGTAGATCAGATTCCGACAGAGGTGGCGGGCGGCGGGCCGCAGCTGCCAGTAGTCGCCCCGGAAGGGGACGATGCGGGGCTCCCGGGCGCCGCCCGAGAGCGCCGCCACCCGGTCGGCGTGGAGGCCGGCACAGGTGATGACGCGCGCCGCCCGCAGCTCCCCGGCGCCGGTCTCCAGCACCACCGCGTCGCCATCGTGCCGCAGGCCGAGCAGCTCGCGGCCGGTGTGCACCTCGCCCCCCGCCGCCCGCACCTCAAGCGCGTAGTGGCGGGCCACCTCGGAGAAGTCGACGATGCCGGTCGCCGGCGACCAGATGGCGCGCCGGCCGGCGCAGTGGGGCTCGATCTCGTGCAGCCGCTCCGGTCCGATCAGCTCCAGGCCCGGGACCCCGTTGGCCAGGCCCCGCTCGTAGAGCGCCTGGAGGCGCCCCAGCTCGGCCTCCTCGGTGGCCACGATCACCTTGCCGCAGCGCTCGATGGGGATGCCGCGCTCCTCGCAGTAGGCGTAGAGGGCGCGCGCCCCGGCCACGCAGAGCCGGGCCTTGAGCGAGCCGGGGGCGTAGTAGATGCCCGAGTGCACCACCCCGCTGTTGTGGCCGGTCTGGTGGGCCCCGATCCGAGGCTCCTTGTCGATCACGGCCAGGCGCAGGCCCGGATGCCGCCGCAACAGCTCCCTGGCGGTGGCGAGGCCGACGATGCCGGCACCGACCACGACCAGGTCGTAGGTCACCCGGCCCCGAGACCTCGGCGCGGGGGCCGGCGTGCCGGCCGGGGGGTACGAGCGCTCACCTCGGGAACGATGGTAGCGAGCGGGACCCGGTCAGTCGGGCGGCCGCGATCCGGGGAGCCGACGAGGCGGAGGGCCTGCTACGCTCGCTACATCCCCAGATCAGGAGTCGCGACCGTGCAGTACTTCTTCGACGTCCGTGTCAACCACGAGAGCCTATCGTTCGACGAGCTCTGGGAGATGTGGGAGAAGGAGGCCGAGGCGGCGCTCCCGGCGGTCAAGGCCGGCCGCCTGCAGCTCTGGAAGGTGAGTGGGCAGCGGCGGGTGATCGGCGTCATCGAGGCCGACTCGCACGACGAGCTCGACCGCATCTTCATGGCCGGGCTGCCCATGGCCCACGTCCTGGAGTTCGTGGAGATCGTCCCGGTCCGAAGCTACGTGGCCTTCGCCGAGGACGTCAGGGCCCGCTGGAAGACCGGTCAAGCCTAGTGTGCTGAACCAGAGATCTCGCGCCGATGGGTGCGTGATCGGTGCGATGGGTCCTGGGCGAGGCCAAGCGGCGGCGCCGGCGACGCGGTCGGAGGAAGCGTTGGCGAGCTTGCGGACCCGGGCAGGGCGTCGGCCGTGCGGCCTCACCCGCGGCTCGCCGGCGCCGAGGGCCAGGGCCACAGGGCGGCCCCGGCGAGCTGAGCGTGGACGTCTCCACGGGCACCCACAGCGGACCCGGTTGGTGCCGCGCGCCCGGATGAGGTCCCTCAACGGGCTCGGCCGGAGCCTCCCACCGGATCACGGATGAGCGGGCGGAGCGAGTGGGTGATCATCAGGGCCCGCTCCGCCCGAGCGACCGTCATCCCCGGCCGCCTCGCTGCGGCGGTCATCCGGCCGGATCCGACCCGGGCGGTCCGGGACGCCCTCCCTGGCGCCGTCCCGGCCGAGAGCGGCCTCCGACCCCCAGCCCGGTCGTCGACCGGGCGCGGCGGGTGCCGCGGGCACCGTGCTGCCCCGCTCGGGCGGCTTCGGTCATCGCACGATCCGGGTGCGCGACCCGGACACCAGCCTCAGCAACAGGACCAGGATCACCGCCCCGATGAAGGCGACGACGATGCTCCCGATCAACCCCACGCTGCCGTGCACGACGAAGCCGACGACGAACCCCCCGATCAGGGCCCCGATCAGACCTAGCACCAGGTCGCCCAGGAGCCCGTAACCCCTTCCCCGCACGACCAGGCCGGTCAGCCAGCCGGCGACCAGGCCGACCACGATCCAGGCGATGATACCTCCCGGCTGCAGCTCCACCGACCCTCCTCCGGCGGCGCCGGCCGCTGCGGGACGACCGCGGCCCGCCGCCTCCACTTCCATTGCCGGCTCGGACCCCCGAGCGGGGCGCCCGTCGTGCCCGCCGCCCAGCCGGGGTGGCCGGCGGCGAGGCCCCCCGGACAGGGGACCCACGCCGAGTCCCCTGAACCGTCACGGGGGGTAGCGGTCCGGATGCCCTGGTCCATGCCACGCGTCGGTGGGGGTGATCCACCTGACCGGTATGGCGCCGGGTGTATGACCCGATGCAGATCGATCGGCGGCGTCCGCTCCGGTCGGCGTCGCCGCGCTCTCCGGCTCCCGGTCCTCGACCCTTCCCTCGGCATCGGTGAGTCGTTCGCTCCAGTCGACATCCGCGACAGCACCATTGATACGTCCGCCCGGCGCAAAAACGCAGCAACTTTCGCTCGCGTCGCGTTTGCGCTCGGACGCCGCCCGCCGCTGCCCCCTCCGGCTCCGACCCATAATGGCCAGGGTGATGGGTATCGAGCCCACGCGCCGCCCTCGCGCCCTGATCGTCGAGGCCGACTCCGACTACCGCTCGGTGATCGCGCACACCGCCGAGCTGGCGGGGTGCGAGCCGCTGGTGCGGCCCGACCTGGCCACGGCCCTGGCCGAGGCCGAGGCGGGGGGATGCGACGTGGTCGTGCTGGGCGTCGATCCCGCCGATCGACCTTCACCGGCCACCCTGGCCCGGCTCCGAGACGCGATGCAGGCGCCGGTGATCCTGCTCGACGAGTCCTACGAGGAGGCCCGGGCCAGCTTCGAGGCCGGCGTGGACCAGATCCTGCCCAAGCCCTTCGTGCCCGGTGCCCTGGTGGGGGCGATCCGGTCGGAGCTGCGGGCCGCCAACCCGACCTCCGTCTTCAGCCTGGCCCGGCGGATCGAGCTGGAGGGCGTGACCTTCGACGCGGTGCGCCAGCGCATCGTGGTCGGGGAGCGCGACGTGGCCCTGACCCGTCGGGAGTGGGAGCTGCTGACCTTCCTGCCCAGCCGGGCCAACCAGTACACGCGGGCCGAGGACCTGGTGGCCGGGGCCTGGGGCGACGGCGTGTCGGTGGAGCAGCTGCGGAGCTACATCACCCGGCTGCGCCGCAAGTTCAAGGCCCTGCATCCTCCCTTCTGCCTGCTGTCGCAGCCGGGGCTCGGCTACTGCCTCTCGCTCGAGGGGCTCACGGTCTGAGCTCCGGTCCCGCGAGCGGAGGGACCCCGCTCCGAGAGCCGGTCGACAGCGCCGCGGGGCGTTCGCGGCCCGCGGCCGGAATCTCGTAGGCTGGGAAGAACACCGGGTCGCCCCCGCGATCCGGAACGGCATGGCAGGGACGATGGCGGTCGGCCCACCACCGGGGTCGAGCCCCAGGAGGTCACGCGATGGCTGGAACCGCAGCCGACTACCTCTGCGAGCGTCTCCTCGAGTGGGGCGTGCGCACCGTCTACGGGTACCCCGGGGACGGGATCAACGGCATCCTGGGCGCGCTCCGCCGCCACCAGGACCGGCTCCGCTTCATCCAGGTGCGGCACGAGGAGATGGCCGCCTTCATGGCCTGCGGACACGCCAAGTGGACGGGGGAGGTGGGCGTCTGCATGGCCACCTCGGGGCCGGGGGCGATCCACCTCCTGAACGGTCTCTACGACGCCCGGCTCGATCACCAACCGGTGGTGGCGATCGTGGGCCAGGCCCCGGTCTCGGCGCTGGGCGGGGACACCCAGCAGGAGGTGGACCTGCTCGCCCTCTACAAGGACGTGGCCTCGGCCTACGTGCAACAGGCCAACGACCCCTCCGCCATCCGACACTGCCTCGACCGGGCGCTGCGCATCGCCGACGCCGAACGCACCGTGACCTGCGTGATCGTGCCCACCGACGTCCAGGAGATGGAGGCGGTGGTCGAGCAGCCGCCCGGGCTCAAGGCCATCCACACCGGGATCGGCTACGCGCGCCCGCGGCTGGTGCCGGACCGGGAGGACCTGCAGCGGGCGGCGGCCGTGCTCAACGCCGGCAGCCGGGTGGCGATGCTGGTCGGCGCCGGCGCCCTGGACGCGACCGACGAGGTGCTGGCGGTCGCCGACCGGCTCGGAGCCGGCGTGGCCAAGGCGCTGCTGGGCAAGGCGGCGGTACCCGACGACGTCCCCTTCTGCACCGGAGCCATCGGCCTGCTCGGCACCCGGCCGAGCTGGAACCTGATGCAGCGCGCGGACACGTTGCTGATCGTCGGCAGCTCGTTCCCCTACAGCAACTTCCTGCCCCCGACCGGTCAGGCGCGCGGTGTGCAGATCGACCTGGCGCCCCGGATGCTGAGCCTGCGCTACCCGATGGAGGTCAACCTGGTCGGGGACAGCAAGGCGACGCTGGCGGAGCTGCTGCCCCTGCTCGAGCGCAGGCAGGACCGGGGCTTCCAGGAGCAGCTGATCCGGGAGGTCGAGGAGTGGTGGCGGCTGATGGAGGAGCGCGGCCGACCCGAGGAGCGCGACCACCGTCTCCGTCCCCAGGGCCTCTTCGCCGCCGTCTCGCGGCACCTGCCCGAGGGGGCGATCCTGAGCAGCGACTCCGGCTCCGCCGCCAACTGGTTCGCGCGCCACGTGCGCATCCGCCGGGGGATGAAGGCGTCGCTCTCCGGCAACCTGGCCACGATGGGGCCGGGGGTGCCGTACGCCATCGCGGCCAAGTTCGCCTACCCGGAGCGGGTGGCGGTGGCCATGGTCGGCGACGGGGCCATGCAGATGGGGAGCATGACCGAGCTGCTCACCGCCGCCAAGTACTACCGCACCTGGCGGGACCCCCGCCTGGTGGTCCTGGTGCTCAACAACCAGGACCTGAACCAGGTGACCTGGGAGCAGCGGGTCATGGCCGGCGATCCCAAGTTCGAGGCCTCCCAGGAGATCCCCTACGTCGACTACGCCCGCTACGCAGACCTGATCGGGCTGTCGGGGATCAAGGTCACCCGGGCCTCCGAGATCGAGCCGGCGGTGGAGGCCGCGTTCGCCGCCGACCGACCGGCGGTCATCGACGCCGTGACCGACCCCGAGGAGCCGCCGCTGCCCCCCCACATCACGTTCCAGGAGGCGGTTCGCTACGGCAAATCGATCCTCCGGGCGCCGAGGGCGGGCCTTCCCGGCGCGGTCGAGGCGCTGCGGGAGAAGGTCGAGGAGCTGAGGCCCGGGCGCTGAGATGCGATCGCCGCGACGACGCCGAGCCCCGCGGCCGGTGCGACGGACCGAGCACCTGATCGATCGCCTCACCCGCGACGTCGAGCGGGGGCGCTTCGAGTGCGCCCTCTCGGCGCTGACCGCCGCGGCGGCGCTGATCACCAGCGCCGAGATCTACCTGGAGCACTACCGGGCGAGCTTCGGGAACAAGATGATGTGGAGCCCGGTGGTGGTGACGCCGCCGGTGGTGGTGGCCGGCATCGCTGGCTACTTCGACCGGCGCTGGGCCAAGCGCTGGCTGCCGCTGGCCAGCCTGGCCTACACGCTCAACGGCCTGCTCGGCGAGTACTACCACGCCCGCGGAGTGGCCCGCCGGCCCGGGGGCTGGCGGCTGGCCTCCTACAACGTGCCCATGGGGCCCCCGCTGATGGCTCCTGGGCTGATGGCGCTGGTGGGCGGGATGGGCCTGCTGGCGGCCGTCCTGCGCCGGGAGCGCTGAGCCATGCCCGACTTCGCCTCCCCCGCGCACCTCCCCAACCTCCGCCCCGGGAGGCGGCCGCTCGACAAGCGCTGGCTGCCACGGCAGCGACGGGGGATCACCCCCCAGATGGTGGGACGGTACCCCGACTACGACGTGCTCGAGCAGATCGACGCCTGGGACCCGGCCACCCGTCGGGTGGTCGAGGAGCGGATGCGGGTTGGGGGACGTCGCCTGACCTTCTTCTCGGCCGCCGAGGAGCCCACCCTACGCGCCTTCTGCGACGTCGCCGTGGCCCAGGACGAGGAGCCGCGGGTGCCGGTGGCCGAGCTGATCGACGAGAAGCTGGCCGCGGGCCGCCTGGACGGCTATCAGTACGCGGGCATGCCCGACGACCGGGACACCTGGCACTTGGTGCTGCGGGGTCTGGACGAGACCGCCAGGGAGCGGTTCGACGTCGCCTCCTTCGCCGACCTGGGCCTCCCCGAGCAGGAGGCGATCGTGGCCGATCTCTCCCGGGGCAAGCTGGCGGGCGGGGCCTGGAAGGCCCTGGACGTGGGCCGCGCCTGGTCGGTGTGCATGCGGATGATCCTCAGCGCCTTCTACAGCCACCCCTGGGCCTGGAACGAGATCGGCTTCGGAGGCCCCGCCTACCCGAGGGGGTTCATGCGCATGGGGCCGGTCGGGACCCTGGAGCCCTACGAGCGACCCGGGGCCACGCACGAGGACCCAGTGCGCATGGCGCCGAGGCTGGAGCCATGAGGCCGACCTTCCTCAAGGGATCGATCGGGCCCCGGGAGAACGACTCCCGCTTCCTCCTCGACGTCCACCAGCGGCAGATCCCGGGCGAGGCGACCATGCGCCGGTACCGCGACCAGGAGGAGGTCGACTTGGTGGTGGTGGGCGCCGGAGCCGGGGGCTCGGTGCTGGCCCAGCGGCTGGCGCGCCGCGGCTGGCGCATCGTGATCCTCGAGGCCGGCCCCTTCTGGCACCCGGACGAGGACTGGGTGAGCGACGAGGCGGGCTCGCACCGCCTGTACTGGACGCAGAAGCGGATCATCGGCGGCGCCGACCCCATCGAGATGGGGAAGAACAACTCCGGCCGCGGCGTGGGCGGCTCCATGATTCACTACGCCGGCTACTGCCCGCGCTTCCACCCCTCCGACTTCGCGACCTTCACCCGGGACGGGGTGGGGGCCGACTGGCCGATCTCCTACGAGGAGCTGGAGCCCCACTACGAGGAGCTGGAGCGGGAGCTGCCGGTGGCGGGGCAGAGCTGGCCCTGGGACCGGCCCCACCGCTACCCGTTCTCGCCCCATCCCGTCAGCGGCGGCGCTCAGCTGATCTGGAAAGGGGGTCGGGCCCTCGGCATCGAGTTCCGGGTGGGCCCGGTGGGGATCGTCAACGGCACCTTCGGCAACCGGCCCCACTGCATCTACCGGGGCTACTGCCTCCAGGGCTGCAAGGTCAACGCCAAGGCCAGCCCCTTCGTCACCCACCTGCCCGACGCCCTGGCGCACGGGGTCGAGGTGCGGGCCGGATGCATGGCCACCCGGGTCGAGGTCGACGGCACCGGCCGGCGCGCCACCGGCGTCACCTACGTGGAGGAGTCGAGCCGGCGCGAGCGCTTCCAGCCGGCGCGAGTGGTGGCGGTGGCCGGCTACTCCATCGAGACCCCGCGCCTGCTCCTCAACTCCACCAGCGGCCGCTTCCCGCACGGGCTGGGCAACGACGAGGACCAGGTCGGGCGCTACGTGATGGTACAGGGGGCCGACCAGACCGCGGGCCGTTTCCCGTTCGAGGTGCGCATGTACAAGGCGCCGCCGCCGGAGATCTCCTCCGAGCAGTTCTACGAGACCGATCCCACCCGGGGGTTCGCCCGCGGCTTCTCGATCCAGACCGTCTCCCCGCTCCCCATCGGTTGGGCCGAGCACGTGCTGGCCGACGGCCACTGGGGCCGGGCCCTGCGCGAGTACCTCCGCGACTACAACCACTGGTTCGCGATCGGGGTGCTGTGCGAGCTGCTGCCACAGGCGGACAACCGGGTGACGCTGGCCGACGAGACCGACCGGTACGGCATGCCGGTGGCCCGCTTCGACCATTCGCGCTGCGACAACGACCGCCGCAACATGGCCTACGCCAAGCGGGTGATCACCGACCTGCTCGAGGCCGCCGGAGCCCAGGACGTGCTCAGCATCACCCGTTACGCCCACCTGATCGGGGGCTGCCGCATGGGAACCGACCCGGCCAACAGCGTGGTCGACCGCGACCAACGGGTCTGGGGAATGACGAACCTCTACCTCGCCGACGGCAGCGTGTGTCCCACCCAGGGCAGCGCCAACCCCGCCCTCACCATCATGGCGCTCAGCTCGCGCCTGGCCCAGCACCTGGCGAGGAAGCGGCGATGATCGATCCGGCCGGCCCCCTGCGGGCCGACGACTTCCCGGTCTTCGTCGTGGTCACCCACTTCCTCAACATCCTCTGGATGACCTTGCTGGCGCGCAGCGGCCTGGAGATCCTGAGCGCCCTATCTCGTCTCTACCTCAGCAACCACTGCCCGCCCGGGCGCGAACTGATCCGTTTCTCGCGCCGGGTGGTCTGCGCCGACTCCGACCGGCCCTGGACCTCGCTCGACCTGGAGGAGAGCTGGTCCCCGCTGATCGCGCCACCCGGACGCAAGCACCTGGGCATCGGTCGTCACTGGCACTTCATGACCCTCCAGTTCTGGGTGGCGACCGGTCTCGTCTACGTCGTCTGGCTGGCCGTGAGCGGCGAGTGGGTGCGGCTGGTCCCGACCTCCTGGACGATCCTGCCCGGGGCCATGCACGACCTCGCCACCTACCTGGATGGACGCCTGGCGCCGCCGTCGCCCGGCCTGCCCTACAACCACGCCCAGCAGCTCGCCTCCTTCGCCGTGGTCTTCCTCCTGGCACCCCTCCAGATCGCGACCGGCGCCGCCATGTCACCGGCCGTGCTGGCGCGATTCCCGTGGTACGGGCGGCTGTTCGGCGGCAAGCAGACGGCGCGCACCCTGCACTTCCTGGGCCTGTGCGCGTTCGCCGCCTTCGTGGTCGTGCACACGATCATGGTGATCGTCCACCGGGTCCCCCACGAGTGGGCGGCGATCGTGCTCGGGTCGTACCGCGCCGACCACACCCTGGCGGTGGCGATCGGGCTCGTCGCCCTCTTCGCCATCCTGTCCGTCAACGTCGCCGCCACCGGCTGGGCGCTCGCCCGCCCGCGCTCGGTCCAGCGCTTCACCGGCCGGCTGGTGAACCCCCTGGAGCGGGCGATCTCGCGGCTGTTCCGCTCCCGGCAGCGCTACCCTCGCTCCCGGATCTCGCCCTACCACTGGGTGAACGGCTACCCGCCGGCCGACGACGACTACCGGCGGCTGGCTGGCAACGGCTTCCGCGACTACCGGCTGGAGGTCGGTGGCCTGGTCGAGCGGCCGCTCGCCCTCTCGCTCGAGGACCTGCGCAGGCTCGGCTTCCAGCGCCAGGTGGTCGAGCACCACCGCATCCAGGGCTGGACCAGCTTCGCCGAATGGGGTGGGGTTCCCCTGCGTCGGGTCCTGGAACGGTGCCGGCCGAACCACTCCGCCCGCCACCTCATCTTCCACGGCTTCGACGAAAGGGGATCACCGAGGACGAGGGTCGGTACGGCCGCTTCTACGAATCGATCCCGATCGTCCTCGGGCTCCAGCCCCAGACCATCCTGGCCCTGGAGATGAATGGCGCGCCCTTGCCGGTCGCGCACGGGGCGCCGGTCCGCCTCCGGCTCGAGACCCAGCTCGGTTTCAAGATGGTCAAGTGGATCGCGCGCATCGAGCTCGCCTCCGGCTACCGCCATGTCGGCCAGGGGATGGGCGGGTGGCGCGAGGACCAGCAGCACTATGCCAATGCGGCCGGCATCTGATCGCGGCCACGTCGGCCGGGAGGCTCCGCCTCGGTCTCCCCACCGGGCCGGCCCGGGAAGGGGCCGGGGGTCGGCGGGAGGCCAAGACCGGGTCAGGGACCTCGAGGCCGCGGCCTTCACCATCCCCACCGACCGTCCCGAGGCGGACGGCACCCTGAGCTGGGAGGCGACCACCCTGGTCCTGGTCGAGGTGGAGTCGGAGGCGGGGGTGCGCGGCCTCGGCTTCACCTACTGCGCCCCGGCCGCGGTCGGCGTGATCCGGGAGACGTTGAAGGCGGCGGTGGTCGGTCGCCGGCTCGAGGAGCACACCGCCAGCTGGGTCGCCATGGTCGCCGCGGTGCGCAACATGGGCCGTCCCGGGATCGCCGCCTGCGCCATCTCGGCGGTGGACGTCGCACTCTGGGACCTGAGGGCCAGGGCCGAAGGCCGGCCGCTCTTCGAGCTGCTCGGGCCGGGCCGGCGGGCGGTCCCCATCTACGGCAGCGGGGGCTTCACCAGCTACGACGAGCGCGAGCTGGCCGAGCAGCTCGGCGGCTGGGTGGAGCGCGGCATCGGGCGGGTCAAGATGAAGATCGGCGTCGACCGGGGAAGCCGGCCCGACCTCGACCTGAGGCGGGCCCGGATCGCCCGCCGGGCCATCGGCCCCGAGGCCCAGCTCTTCGTCGACGCCAATGGGGCCTACACCGCCACCCAGGCGGTGGCGCTGGCGGCGCGGCTGCAGGACGAGGCGGGCATCGTCTACTTCGAGGAGCCGGTCTCGTCGGACCACCGCGAGCAGCTGGCCTTCGTCCGGGGCCGTACCTCGGTGGACGTGGCAGCGGGGGAGTACGGCTACGACCCCTGGTACTTCCGCGACCTGCTGCGGGCGGAGGCGGTCGACGTGCTGCAGGCCGACGCCAGCCGCTGTCTCGGCATCACCGGCTGGCTGCAGGCTGCCGACCTGGCCCACGCTTTCGGGGTGCCGTTCTCGGCCCACACCGCGCCCTCGCTGCACGTCCACGCGGCCTGCGCCGCCAAGCAGATCTCCCATCTGGAGTACTTCCACACCCACGTCCGCATCGAGCGGATGGTCTTCGAGGGCGCGGTCGAGCCCAGGGGCGGCGAGCTGGCGCCCGACCCGGGACGACCGGGCCTGGGCCTGGAGCCGAAGCGGGCGGACCTGGAGGCCTACCGTGTGGCCTGAGCCCCCGGGCACCGATCCATCGATCGTCCGTCGGACCCAGCAGCAAGGAGGTGAGCGACGATGCTGACGCGGCGTGGCAAGGCGTCCAGGGAGGAGGTGGTGGTGGTGACCGGGGCCTCCGCCGGGGTGGGGCGGGCGGTGGCCCACGCCTTCGCCCGACGGGGGGCCCGCGTCGGCCTGGTGGCGCGGGGCAGGAAGGGCCTGGAGGCGGCCCGCGAGGAGGTCGAGTCGCTGGGCGGCCGGGCGCTGGTGGTGCCCACTGACGTCGTCGACCCCGAGCAGGTGGAGGTAGCGGCGGCGACGGTAGAGACCGAGCTCGGCCCCATCGACGTCTGGGTGAACGACGCCATGTCGACCATCTTCGCGCCCTTCGTCGAGATCGCGCCCGAGGAGTTCCGACGCGCCACCGAGGTGACCTACCTGGGGACGGTCTACGGAACCATGGCGGCGCTGAGGCGGATGGTCCCCCGGGACCGGGGCACGGTGGTCCAGGTCGGCTCCGCCCTCGCCTATCGGGCCATCCCCCTGCAGTCGGCCTACTGCGGGGCCAAGTTCGGCATCCGGGGCTTCACCGACTCGGTGCGCACCGAGCTGCTGCACCGGAGGAGCCGGGTCCGGATCGCCATGGTGCAGCTCCCCGCGGTCAACACCCCGCAGTTCAACTGGTGCTTGAGCCGGCTGCCCCACCACCCCCAGCCCATCCCCCCCATCTACCAGCCGGAGGTGCCGGCCGAGGCCGTCTACTACGCCGCCCACCACCGCCGCCGGGAGGTGACCTGCGGCGGCATGACTTTGGCCGTGATCCTGGGCAACACGTTCTTCCCGAACCTCGCCGACCGGTATCTGGCCCGGACCGGGTTTCGCTCCCAGCAGGTCGAGGACCTGCCCACCTCGCCCCAGCGTCCCTCCAACCTCTTCGAGCCGGTGGAGGAGCTGGCCGCCACCCACGGCATGTTCGACCGTCGAGCGCACGGCCGTAGCTACCAGGCCTGGGCCACGACCCATCGCCCGGCCGTGGCCGCGGCCGCCGGCGTCCTCGTCGGCCTCGGCCTGGGCTGCGCCCAGCTCGCCCGCCACCGGAGCGCACCTCGGTGGGAGCGCTGGTGGCGATGACCGACCCCCACCCGCCGGGCGCGATCGGGCACCTCCCCCACGTGCTGCGGGAGTACGCGCTGCTCGCCGACGGGGAGCGCGGGGTCCTGGTCGGGCCCCGGGGCGACATGGCCTGGATGTGCTTCCCCCGCTGGGACAGCCCGGCCGTCTTCGCCTCGCTCATCGGCGGGCGGGGGACGTACGCCGTGACCCCCCTGGGGCGGTACGTCTGGGGCGGCCACTACCGACCCGGCAGCCTGGTCTGGCACAGCCGCTGGGTCACCGAGGGCGGCGTCGTCGAGTGCCGGGAGGCGCTGGCCCTGCCCGCCACCCCCGACCGGGCCGTGCTCCTGCGCCGGGTCGTGGCCGAGCAGGGTCCGGCGGGGGTCCTGGTGGTCCTGGAGCTTCGCGAGGACTACGGCCGGCGGCGGCCCCGGGAGACCAGGCGGGACGAGGGGGGACGGTGGTGGTTCGAGCTCGGGAACGGATCGCGCGCGGTCTGGATCGGGGCCGCCGAGGCCAGGCCCGAGGCGGACGGCGAGGGCGGCCACCGGCTGTGCCTGACCCTGGAGCTGGAGCCGGGCCGCCACCACGACCTGGCCCTGGTGCTGGCGACCTCGCCGGCCGGGGCCGACCCCGTCGACGCCGAGCGTGCCTGGCTCGAGACCGAGACCGGCTGGGCGGAGCGGGTGCCCGGGCTGGGGAACGTGGTCGCGGCCCGCGACGCCGGCCACGCCTATGCCGTGCTCTCGGGCCTGACCAGCGCCGGGGGCGGGATGGTGGCGGCGGCGACGACCTCGCTCCCGGAGCGGGCGCGGCAGGGGCGCAGCTACGACTACCGCTACGTCTGGATCCGGGACCAGTGCTACGCCGGGCAGGCGGTGGCCGGCGTCGGCCCCCATCCGCTCATGGACGACGCGGTCGGCTTCGTGCGCGACCGGTTGCTGGCGGACGGCCCGGAGATGAAGCCGGTCTACACCGTGACCGGAGCCGACGTCCCCGATCAGGAACGGCTGGACCTCCCCGGCTACCCGGGGGGCACCGACATCGTCGGCAACCGGGCCAATCGCCAGTTCCAGCTCGACGCCTTCGGCGAGAGCCTGCTCCTCCTCGCCGCCGCCGCCGGGCACGACCACCTCGACGCCGACGGCTGGCGGGCGGTGGAGGTGGCGGCCGAGGCCATCGCGCGGCGCTGGCGGGAGCCCGACGCCGGGATCTGGGAGCTGAGCCCCCGGAGCTGGACGCACAGCCGCCTCATCTCCGCGGCGGGGCTGCGCGCCGCCAGCCGGCACGCGGTCGGCCCCGGCCTCGCCGCCGCCTGGTCCTCGCTGGCCGACGCCATCGTCGTCGACACCGCGGCCTGCTGCCTGCACCCGAGCGGGCGCTGGCAGCGGGCGCCCGACGACCTGCGCGTCGACGCCTCCCTCCTGCTCGCCCCCGTCCGCGGCGCCCTGCCCGCCGACGACCCCCGGACCACGGCCACCCTGCGGGCGGTGATCGAGGAGCTGACCGAGGACGGGTTCTGCTACCGCTACCGCCCCGACGAGCGCCCGCTGGGAAGCTCCGAGGGCGCCTTCCTGCTCTGTGGCTTCCTGATGGTGCTGGCCCTGGGGCAGCGGGGCGAGCGGGTCGCCGCCGCTCGCTGGTTCGAGCGCAATCGGGCCGCCTGCGGACCATCCGGTCTCTACTCGGAGGAGTTCGACGTCCAGCAGCGCCAGCTGCGCGGCAACCTCCCCCAGGCCTTCGTCCACGCCCTGCTCCTGGAGTGCGCGGCCCAGCCCTGGTGGGCGGGTCCCGGTGCGGAGGGGTGGTGATGAGCAGGACCGGGAAGCCCCGCCGCGGATGGCTGGGACGCGGCCTCGTCGCCGGGCTGGCGGGCACCGCCGTCCTCGTCCTGGCCGACGGGATCGAGGAGCGAGCCCGCGGCCGTCCCGCCGTCTACGCCCCCTCGCGTATCGCCCCCAGGCTCGCGCGCCGCCTGGGAGGCCGGGTCCCGGCCGGCCGGGAGCGGCTCGCCGGCCAGCTGATGCGCTGGCCGTACGGCGGGGCCTGGGGCGCCCTGCTGGCCGGGCTGGCGCCGCCCTTGCCCTGGCCCCTGAACGGCCTGCTCCTGGGCACGGCCCTGGCCGGCTTCGAGCTGTGCGCGTTGCCGCTCAGCGGTGCCACCCCGAGAGCCTCGCGCTGGGAGCGCGAGGAGCTGGTGACCGACCTGCTCAACTGCTGGCTGTACGGCCTGGCCACGGCCGCGGTCCAGCGATGGCTGCGAGCTCGAGCCCGAACCGGACCGTGAGCCCCTCTCGCCCGGCGAGGTGAGCGCCGTCCCCGGGCGTGGAGACCGGTCCCGGGCCGGTCGCGCGGCGCACCGGCGGCCGACCCCCGGGCCGGGTCCGGCCCGACCTCAGCCCCGGCCTCCGGCCACCATGGTGCGCAGGGCCCGGCGGTCGACCCGGCCCGCCGGGGTCAGGGGCAGGCTCTGGAGCAGGTGGACCTCGCGCGGGCAGCGGTAGCCGCCGACGCGGGAGCGCGCGAACTCGATCAGCTCGGCGGGGGTGGCCGCCCGTCCCGGGTGCAGGGCGACGAAGGCCACGATCTCCTCCCCGAGGCTCGCATCGGGCCGGCCGACGACGCCGGCCGCGGCCACGGCCGGGTGCTCGAGCAGGGCACCCTCCACGTCACCGGGGACGACCTGAACTCCGCCCCGGAGGACGAGGTCCTGCTTGCGCTCGATGATCCACAGGTAGCCGTCCTCGTCCAGGCGACCGACGTCGCCGGTGTGCAGCCAGCCACCGCGCAGGACCCGTGCCGTGAGCTCCGGCGATCGCCAGTAGCCCAGCATCACCGCCGGCGAGCGGCAGCAGACCTCACCGGCCTCGCCCACCGGCACCTCCTGGTCGTGGTCGTCCAGGACCCGCACCCGACAGCCAGGCAGAGGCTTGCCGACCGAGCCCAGGCGCCGGGCGCCGGGAGGGGTGACGCTGATCACCCCTCCCGCCTCGACGCAGCCGTACCCCTCGCGCACCTCCAGGCCGGGAAGCCGGCGCTCCAGCTCCCGGACGACCGGGAGCGGCGCCGGCGCCGCTCCCGTGATCAGCACGCGGAGCGAGGAGAGGTCGTAGCGCTCCAGGGGCTGATCGCACAACGCCTGCAACATGGAGGGGAGCATGGTGCCCACCTGGAGACGGTGCCCCTGGACCAGCTCCAGGAAGGTCATCGGTTCGAACCAGCGCTGGAGGACCACGGCCCAGGGTTCGGCTGCGTGCATGGCCGCCACGGTCACCACCAGACCGTAGGCATGGGAGAGCGAGAGGGGCACGATCAGGCGATCCAGCCCGGGCTGACGGGCCGCCTCGTAGGCGCTCCGGGCGCAGATCCAGAGGTTGCGCTGCGAGAGCATGACCCCTTTGGGCCGCCCGGTCGTGCCCGCAGTGAAGAGGATGGCGGCGAGGTCGTCGCCCGATCGGGGCGCGATCGGTACCGGGGGGGCGGCCTCCAGGTCGGCCAGGCGGAGCACACCGGGCCCGGCGCTGGAAGAGCTGCACACCACCCAGCGCAGGCCGGGCACCTCCTGGGCCGCCGCCCGCACCCGCCGCAGCAGCTCGGGCGAGGTGACGACGGCGCAGGCCCCGGTCGCCTCCAGCTGGGCCCGCAGCTCGGCCTCGGAGAGGAGGACGCTCATCGGCGCGACCACGGCGCCGGCACGCCAGAGCGCCAGATGGCACACGTGGACCTCGGGGCCGTTGGACATGGTGACCGCCACCCGGTCGCCGGGCCGGATGCCCAGCTCGACCAGCCCGCCGGCCAGGCGGCGGCTGCGTTCGTGGAGTTCCGGGTGCGTGTACCAGCGCCCCTCGAAGAACAGCCACTCGCGTTCGCCGAAGCGCGCCTGCGAGCGCTCGGCGAGCCGAGCCAGGTTGTAGTCCTCGATCTCCACGTCCCTGCGCCTCCTGGTTCGCGTTCCCTCGATCGGAGCCGGGCACGGCAACGCCGTCCACTTTCCCGTCAACGACACCCGCCGTGCAACTCGGGACGGCCGCCGCCTGGGATCACCGCCACGACCGGCGCCTCCGGCCCGCCCCCGGCGCGGGAAACGGCACCAACCCGGCCGCTGCGCAGCCATTCGTCTAGCCCTCCGGAGCTCGAGGCCACGCCACCCGCCCCGCGGTCATATGGTCCGGATGTGCAAGGCTTCATTCCTCCGATCCCCTCCGGGACCGCGACGTCCGGCCGGGGCAGGTCGGGCCACCTGGCCGCCGTCCGGGATGCCCCAGGGGCCGACGCTGGCAGGGCAGCGCCCGGCCGGCCCCTTCCGCAGGCGAGGCCGGGAACGTGACGCCGGCCCCGGACGGCGCTCCGGCGCCCAGGCCCATCGGAGGCGTACTCGCCCCCCCGATGGACGCGCTCGCCCGGCTTCTACGCGTCGCCCTCGCCGGCCTCCGCCTGGGCGGGCTGGCCCGGGTCATCGGAACGCCCCTCCGCCCCCCGCCCGCCGGCCTTCGCGGAGTGCGGGAGCCGGCGGTCTGGCGGTCCGCGGCCGACCTGCTCCCCTCCCCGGTGCTGATCCTGGACGAGCGAGGCCACGTGCTCGACCTCAACCTGGCCGCGGCCGAGCTCGCCGGGGCCGAGCGCGCTCGCCTCCGGTGCCGGCCGCTCGTGGACCTGGTCGAGCCCGCCGACCGTCACCTGGCGGCGATCGTGTGCCGGCGACCGCTCCGGGCGCGCCGGGAATGGCGCCTGGCCATCCGAACGCCGAGCTCCTCCGTTCCCGTCACCTTCGACTGCTGGCCGGTGCGCGTCGCCGACGCCGAGCGTCTGCTCCTGATCGGGCGCGAGCCGGGAGACGATCGTGGCGACCGGGTTCCGCCTAGGGCACGCGTTGCCGCGCCGGCAGGACCCGGGGATGGAGAGCCCGCACTGACGTGACCCGGTCGAGGATCAGGATGCCGTCCAGGTGGTCGAGCTCGTGCTGGATCGCCCGAGCCTCGAACCCCGCCGCCCAGATCTCCAGGTGGCCGCCGTCCAGGGCATCGCCGGCCACCCGGATGCGGCGGGCACGGCGCACGTCGGCGGTCACCGCGGGGAGGCTGAGACAGCCCTCCCGGCCGACCTCCCGCCCCACCGCCTCCACCACGGTGGCGTTGACCAGGATCACCAGCCCGTTGTGCGCCGTGGCCAGCGGATGCCCGCTCACGTCGACCACCGCCACCCGGACGGTCTCGCCGATCTGAGGCGCGGCCAGCCCCACGCAGCGGGGATGGGCGCGCATGGTGTCCACCAGATCGACGGCCACCCGTCGGGCCTCATCGCAGGTCGCCGGCCGGCAGACGTGCTTCAGGACGGGATCGGGGAAACGCCGGACCGGGCGGACCAAGGCCCGACCTACAGGATCTCGGCCTCGATGGGCCGGAGCGTGAGCTCCAGGCCCATGGGCGCGATCGTCTCCCGCAGGCTGGCCTCCAACTCCCCGATGGACCGCTGGCGCGGCACCTCGATCTCGAGCGTGAGCGCGTAGAGCGCCCCCTCGCTCAGACGGCAGGTCATGTCGCAGATGTTCACCTCGGCCTGGGCGAGGACGCTGGCCACGTGGTGGACGATGCCGGGCCGGTCGGGACCGTAGACCGTGAGGACGTGGGTCGGCCGCGAGCGCTCCAGACGCCGGTCGAGGTCCCAGACCGCCATCTGCAGGTCGCCGGGCAGGGAGCCGAGCGCGGCCCGCACTTCCTCCGGGCTCACCGAGGCCGGCGTCGAGCAGACCAGCATCAGCGCGAAGTGCCCGCTGAGCAGGCTGGTCATGGCGTCCTCGACGTTGCCGCCCAGCCGCAGCAGGGCGCCGGAGACGGCGGCTACGATCCCGGGGCGGTCACGCCCCATCACCGCCACCGCGAACAGGCGCCTCACGCCGCCCACTCTGCCACAGGGGGACCGGCCCACGCGCGCCCACGGTTGTCCGGCGGGCGCCGGCCCGACCCGTCCGACCCCGGAGGGCTCAGCCGAGCGGCGGGTGGCCCGTTCCCGGCAGCTTGGCCCTGGGCGGGGTGGGCGGCGGCCCCAGCCGCGCGTCCCAGGTCGGCGCCGGGTACTCGGGCGTGGCCGGCGCCAGCTGCGAGGGCCAGACCACGACCCGGTGCCCATCCTGGATCTGCTCCACCAGGACCGTGTTGCCCACGCTCTGGCCGTCGCGGCCGAAGCGGATCCGGCCGTAGAAGGTGTTCACGTCCAGCGAGGCCAGCGCGTCCCGGACCCGCTCCGGGTTCAGGCTGTCGGCCCGCTGGATGGCCAGCCCCAGGGCGAGGGCGGCGGCGGTGGCATCCGCGGTCACGTAGCTGGGCTCCTGGTCGGTGTG
>DASRBU010000499.1:0-23189 GCA_035653475.1 Candidatus Dormiibacterota bacterium
TCGAGGCCGGGTTCGCCGCCGCCGACCACGTGCGCGAGGACCTCTTCTTCTACCAGGGCAGCACCCACCTGCCCATGGAGCAGCACAGCGCGCTCGCCACCTACGAGGACGGCCGGCTGACGCTGTGGTCCTCGACCCAGGTGGTGCACTACGTGCACCGGGCGCTGGCCAGGGTCCTGGAGCTGCCCATGCACCGGATCCGCGTCATCGGCGCCGCCCACGGCGGCGGCTTCGGCGGCAAGACCGACCCCTTCTCCCACGAGATCGTGGTCGCCAAGCTGGCCATGGTCACGGGACGGCCGGTGCGCTGCACGCTGACCCGGGAGGAGGTCTTCTACGCCCACCGTGGACGCCACCCGGTCCTGATCTGGATGCGGACCGGGGTCACCCGGGAGGGACGGATCACGGCCATGCACGTCCGGACCGCGCTCGACGGCGGCGCCTACGGCTCCTACGGGCCGGCCACGGTCTTCTACACGGGGACGCTGCAAACCGTGACCTACGCCATCCCCGCCTACAAGTTCGAGGGCGTCCGGGTCTTCACCAACAAGGCCCCCTGCGGCCCCAAGCGCGGCCACGGCACCCCCCAGGGCCGCTTCGCCATCGAGCTGCACCTGGAGAAGATCGCCCACGAGCTGGGCCTGGACCCGGTCGAGCTGAAGCGCCGGAACTACGTCCGGCCCTTCAGCCGGGCCGTCAACTGGCTGCGGGTGACCTCCTGCGGGCTCGAGGAGTGCACGGAGCGGGTGCTGCAGGCCTCCGGCTACCGCGGCCGCGCCCGGCGGCCGGGCCACGGCATGGGCTTCGCGGCCTCGGCCTACATGTCCGGCGCCGGCACCCCCATCTACTGGAACGACATGCCCCACTCCGAGGTGCAGCTCAAGCTCGACCGCACCGGGGTGACGGCCTACTGCGGGGCCATGGACATCGGCCAGGGCTCGGACACCGTGCTGGCCACCATCATCGCCGAGGAGCTGGGCCTGCGGCCGGCCGACGTGCGGCTGGTGACCGCCGACACCGACACCACCCCGGTGGACCTGGGCTCGTACTCCTCGCGGGTGACCTTCATGGCCGGCAACGCCGCCCTGGAGGCGGCTCGCCGGATGCGCCGGCTGCTGGTCGAGGCGGTGGCCGCGGCCACCGGCGTGCAGGGGGACCTGGACGAGATCGAGGTCCGTGACGGCCGGGTCGGGGAGGTCGACTTCGAGCAGGCCTGCCAGCTCGCCACCACCCGCTTCGGGGCTCTCGCCACCAGCGGCTCCTACCGGCCGCCGCGGATCGCCGGCCCCTTCAAGGGCTCGGGCGTCGGCCCCAGCCCGGCCTACAGCTACACGGCCTGCGTGGTGGATCTGGACGCCGACGCCCGCACCGGTCTGGTGCGCGTCAACAAGGTCTGGATCGCCCACGACGTGGGACGGGCCATCAACCCCCTCGCCGTCAGGGGGCAGATCGAGGGCAGCGTGTACATGGCCCTGGGCGAGGCGCTGATGGAGGAGCAGGTCTACCGCAAGGGACGCCACAAGTGGCCGAGCATGCTCGAGTACAAGTCACCGACCGTGCTCGAGATGCCCGAGATCGAGACCTTCCTGGTGGAAACGGTGGACCCGGAGGGTCCCTACGGGGCCAAGGAAGCCGGGCAGGGCCCGCTCCTGCCGGTGGTGCCGGCCGTCAACGCCGCCGTCTTCGACGCCCTCGGGATCTGGATCGACGAGATCCCGGTCACGCCGGAGAAGGTGCTGCGGGCGCTGGAGGCCCGGGCCCGGGGGCAGGAGGCGCGCCACGGCCCCCGTCGCTTCCCCGACTTCGACTACGGCACCCCGCTCCGGGTCGAGCCCCCCGATCCTCACGACCTGCGGGTGGGAGCGGAGCTGGAGCGGGCGTTCGCGGCCAGGAGCCACTGAGCGTGCTCCGACTGCCCCGCTTCCGCTACCTGAAGCCGGCCTCGGCGGCCGAGGCGGCCTCGGCCGCGGCCGAGGCGGGGCCGCGGGCCGCGCTGGTGGCCGGTGGCACCGATCTCCTGCCCAAGTTGAAGCGCCGCCAGATCGAGGTCGACACCCTGATCGGCCTCCTCCACCTGTCCGAGCTGCGCGGGATACGAGGGGATGCCCGCTCCGGCTTCGAGCTGGGGGCGCTGGTGACCCTGACCGAGGCGTCCGAGCACCCCGCCCTGGCCGAGGGCCACCCCGGCTACGCCGAGGCGGCCGGCCTGGTCTCCTCACCCGCGCTCCGCAACGCCGGCACCGTCGGCGGCAACCTCTGCGTCGACACCCGCTGCAACTACTACGACATGAGCTACGAGTGGCGGCGATCGATCGGCTTCTGCATGAAGAAGGACGGCGACGTCTGCCTGGTCGCCCCGGGCAGCCCCCGCTGCTGGGCCGTGTCCTCGACCGACACCGCCCCGGTGGCCATCGCCCTGGGGGCCACGGTCGTCCTGGCCGGCCCGGACGGCGAGCGCGAGCTGCCCGTGGCCGAGCTCTACCACGACGACGGCATCCGGTACCTGGCCAAGCCGGTCCACGAGGTCGTGACCGCGCTGCGCCTGCCCCCGGCCGACGGGCTCGCCTCCGCCTACGTGAAGCTCCGCCGTCGGGGCTCGATCGACTTCCCCATCGCCGGGGCCGGGGTGGCCCTGCGGCTGGTGGACGGGCGGGTGGAGCGGGCCCGGATCGTGCTGTCCGGGGTCGGCTCCCGCCCGGTCGAGGCCCCGGCGGCGGCCGAGCTGCTGGCGGGCCAGGAGCCGATCCCGGAGGCGATCGCCGCCGCCGCCGAGCTGGCGGCCCGGCCCGCCAAGCCCCTGGACAACGCCGACCTCAACCACGCCTGGCGCAAGCGCATGGTGCGGGTGGTGGTGGAGCGGGCGCTGCAGCGAGCGGTGGAGCGAGCGCGGGCGGCCCGACCCTGACCCGGCGTCGGGTCCGGCGGCCGGCCATCATGGAGGTGAGCGCCCATGCCAGACCGCGGACGCCCGCTCCGCTTCGGCAGCTTCCTCGTTCCTGACGCCGCCCGGCCCGGGGAGACGCTCCGTCTCGCCCAGCTCGCCGACGGCCTGGGGCTGGACCTGATCGGCGTCCAGGACCACCCCTACCAGGCGCGGTTCCTCGACACCTGGACCCTGCTCTCGGTGATCGGGGCTCGCACCGAGCGGGTGACGGTGTTCCCGGACGTGGCCAACCTCCCCCTCCGGGCCCCCGCCCTGCTGGCCAAGGCCGCCGCCTCCCTCGACCGGCTGACCGGCGGCCGGGTCGAGCTGGGGCTGGGGGCGGGCGCCTTCCCCGAGGGGATCGCGGCCATGGGCGGCCCGGTTCGCGGCCGGGGCGCGGCCTCGAGCGCCCTGGAGGAGGCGATCGCGGTCGTCCGGCTGGTCTGGAGCGGAGGCCGGGGGGTCCGTTTCGAGGGCCGCTTCTACCGGCTCCGGGGCCTCCACGCCGGGCCGGTCCCCGCCCATCCCATGGGGATCTGGCTGGGCACCTACGGGCCCCGCGGGTTGGCGATGGTGGGGCGGCTCGCCGACGGCTGGGCCCCCTCCTCCCCCTACGCGCCCCCGCAGGTGCTGGGGACCATGCAGCGTCGCATCGACGAGGCGGCGCTGGAGGCGGGCCGCGACCCGGCCTCCATCACCCGCCTGTACAACGTCTTCGGCCACATCGGGGGAGCCGGCACGGGCCCCTTCGAGGGCCCGGTCGAGCGGTGGGTCGAGACCCTGACCCGACTCGCCCTCGAGGAGGGCATGGACGGCTTCCTCCTGGGCAGCGACCGCGACCCCGAGGCCCAGCTCCACCTGCTGGCCGAGGAGGTGGCACCCCGGGTCCGCCAGGCCGTCGAACGGGCGCGGGGGAATCGTCCTTGACCGCGCCCCCGGTGAACGGCGGCCGGTTCAGGAAGCCCAGATCGCCCCGGCCGCGGCCGCCGCCCGCCGGGCCAGGGTCGTGATCACGGCGCTGTCGCCACGGCGGACCGCGTCGGGTGGGAACAGGGCCGTGGTCAGCCCGACCGCCACCACCCCCAGCGACAGGTACTCCTCGATCTGGTCGATCTCCACGCCCCCCGACACCCAGAAGGGCGTCCCCGCCATCGGGCCCTGGAGCCAGCGGAGGTAGTCCGGCCCGCCCATGGCCTGGACCGGGAAGAGGTGCACCACGTCGGCCCCGCTCCGGCGCGCGTGCTCGATCTCGCTGGGGGTGAGGGCGCCCATGACGCAGAGGATGTCCTGCTCCCGGCAGGCGGCGGCCACCTCGGGCAGCACCACGGTGGTGGCCACGAAGGCGGCCCCCGCTAGCCTGGCCTGGAGCACGACGTCCCGCTCCGACACCGTCCCCACCCCCACCGGCAGGGTCCCCCCGGTGCTCGCCACCAGGCCCCGGACGATGTCCAGGCAGGAGGGGATGCGCATCGAGACCTCGATGGTGCCGATCCCCCCTTCCAGCGCCGCCACGCAGGCGCGGAAGGCCGCCTCCGGGTCCTCGCAGTCGATCACCCCGGCCACCCGGTTCGGGAACACCTGCTCGCGCGTCAGCACCCCTCGGAACCCTGCAACCGGCGCATCCCTCCACGGTCGCCGCTGGACCGCCGGGGCGCCCCACCCCGGCACCGACCCACGGCGGAGAACGTAGCAGACCTGGACGCCCCGACGCGAGCGCCGGGGTCGTACACTAATACATACGTATGACCGGTAGCCTCCTCACCGACGGCTCGGCCGGGGCCCGGGAGCAGATCGTCAGGGCGGCGGCGGAGTCGCTGCTCGAGAACGGATACGCCGGGACCAGCGTCCGCATCATCGCCTCCCGGGCCGGCGTCGCCATCGGCAACCTGCAGTACTACTTCCCCACCAAGTCGGAGCTCCTGGTGGAGGCGTGGCGGTACCTCACGGCCCGGTCGGTCGAGGAGCTGCGGGCGGCCTGCAACCGCCTCTCGGACCCGCTCGAGGCCCTGGAGCTGGGCGTGACCTCCATCTGGGACACACTGCGCCGCCTCGGCGACATGCAGCTGGCGGCCTTCGACCTCCTGGTCCAGGCGCCCCGCACCGAGCGCCTGCGCGCCTACCTGCCGGAGCTGTTCACGCGCTACCGGGAGGTCGTCCAGGAGCAGATCGACCGCCTGGAGGCGGACGGTCGGGTGCGGCTCAAGGTCGATCGCGAGGTGCTGGTGCCGCTGGTGTTGAACACGGTGCTGGGCTTCGGCCTGTATTACGTGGTGACCAGGGACGACGACTCCTGCCTGCGCGCGCTCTCCGCTTTCCGGCACCTGGCCGCCAGCGTGATCGAGCGGGTCGAGCCCGGGTCCGGGGGGCGGGCCGTGCTGCCGGAGGACCGGGCACGGCCTGCCGAGGGAACCGGCGATTGAGCGGGCGGGCCGAGATCGACGCCCACCTGCGGGGGCTGGAGCCGGTGTGGGAGGAGGGCATGGGTGACGCCTACGCCTTCTACCGGCCCCGAGCCGCACCCGAGGTGGCGCTGGCGGCGGCGATGGTGGAGGCCGGGCTGCGGCTGCAGCGGCTGGGCGGTGAGGCGCCGGATCCCTCCCGGCTCCTGATCGGTGACCTCTGCCTGGCCCGCGCCTCGCGCCTCCTGGCCGAGACCCGCGACCAGCGCCTACAGGTGGGCTTCGCCAGCGCCGTGGAGCGCGTCGCGGCGGCGGCCACCGGCGGCCCGCCCGCGCCGCCCCTGCGGGACCTGCTCGCGGCGACCATCGCCGGCGTCCGATGATCGTGGCGCGGCGCCTCCAGCTCCCCACCTCTCGGCCGACCGAGTTCGTCGACATCACCTCCCGCCTCCAGGACGAGATCGCCGCCGCCGGCCTGCGCAACGGCCGGCTGCACCTCCAGTCCCTGCACACCACGCTCGGCCTGGCTGTCAACGAGAACGAACCGCTCCTGCTCGAGGACCTGGCGGCCACCCTCGAGCGGCTGGCCCCCACCGGCTTCCCCTACCGCCACGACGATCTGGTGCGCCGCCCGAGCGTCGGCCCGGGAGAGCCGGTCAACGGGCACGCCCACTGCCGGCAGCTCGTCCTCCTCCCCGCCTGCACCCTCCTGGTCGAGGAGGGGCACCTGGTGCTCGGCCGCTGGCAGTCGGTGTTCGCGGTCGAGCTCGACGGCCCCCGTCAGCGCCAGGTGGCGCTCCAGCTGGACGGGGACTTCGGCGGCCGCCGGACGGCGAGGCCCAGGGTGGTGCTGTCGTCGGCGGTGGAGGGGGCGAGGCAGGCGGCCGAGCCCGAGGCGGGGCCGGGCCTGCACCAGGAGCGGCGGCTGGTGGAGCTGGAGCTGGCCCGCCAGCTCCTGGTCGACCCGGAGCCGGTGCAGCTGCCCATGCGGCGGCTGGTGGAGGCGGGCGGCAAGCGGGTCCGCCCGCTCCTGGCCATGCTCAGCAGTCGTCTCGGCCGCCGTGTCGATCCGCTTCAGGCGGCGGCCCTGGCCGGCGCCATCGAGCTGCTCCACGACGCCACGCTGGTCCACGACGACTACGTCGACGAGGCCTCCACCCGCCGGGGACGGCCCACGGTGGCCGCCCGCGAGGGCGCCTCGACCGCGATCGCGGTCGGCGACTACTACTTCGCCAAGGCGGTCAGGGTCATCGCCCAGCTCGGCAACCCCGACGTCACCACCACCATCGCCCGCGCGGTCGAAGCCATCTGCCTGGCCCAGATCGACGACGTCCGCCTCCGGGGTGCCTTCCCCGGCGACTACGAGACCTACCTGAAGGTGGTGCGGGGCAAGACCGCCGCCCTGTTCGCCGCCGCCTGCCGGGCCGGGGCGCAGCTCGCCGGCGCGGACGAGGCCCTGGTCGCGTGCCTGGAGCGCTTCGGCGACCTCCTGGGCATCGCCTTCCAGATGGTCGACGACCTGCTCGACTACAGCGAGCGCTCGGGCAAGCCGCTGGGTCAGGACATCCGCCAGCGGACGGTCTCCCTGCCCCTGATCTACGCCGCCGAGCACCCCGACCACGGAGGGCGGGTGCGGGAGCTGCTGGCGGGCCCGCTCGACGAGGAGCGGGTGCGCGAGGTGCAACGCCTGGTCATCGCCAGCGGCGCGCTCGATCGGGTGGGCGAGGAAGCGCGAAGCCTGATCTCGACCGCGCTGGGCATCCTCGAAGAGCGTGGCCTGGACCGGGTGCGGTCGCCACTCGCCGACCTGGCCCGGTCGGCGATCGACCGGGTCCGCTGAGCCGCGGCCCCGCCCGTCCCGGGTCGCCCGCGCTCAGGGCCGCTCCAACCGTCTCAGGAGGCGCTCGTCTCCCATCTCCCGCGCGTACGCCACCAGATCGTCGACCATCCAGGCGCCGATCCCGGCCCCGCCCGCTCGACGGCCCGCAGGAGCGGGTCCGCCACCCGGCGGTCCCGGCGCCGCGCCAGCCCGGTCAGCGCCTCCATCCTGGTCGCCTGGTGGCGGTCGCTCGACCGCCGCCACAGCGCCTCCCGCACCTCCTCGCCATCGGCCTGGCTCTGCGCCAGGCTGAAGCCGGCCCAGCTCCGAACCTCGGCCACGGGATCGGCCGAGAGCCGGATCAGGACCGCCGTCACCGCCTCGTCCGGCCGCTCGACCCCGACCTGCCAGGTGCACCAGGGCAGCTCGGCGGCGAGCACGCTCGGGTCCGGCTCGACCTCGACCAGCGGCAGCAGCGCAATGGACTCGTCCCGGACGGGCGGTGGAGAGCGTCGGAAGCCCAGCTCCGAGGGACGTCGGCCCCGAGCCTCCGTTCCGCCGGGTCGGCCGAGTCCAGGAGGTGCCGGGCGGCGTCGAACGCCGCCCGATTCCCCATCTCCTGGAGCCGGGCCACCCGCCGCCAGGAGACGTCGCGACGGCGGGCGCGGAGAGCACGCTCGACCAGGCAGGCCGGCTCGTCGCTCACCTCGCGCACGTCGAAGCCGGTCGGCCGCTCCCCGTTCGACCCCCGAGGTACCGCGGCGGCGGCCCCTCACCCCGACCCCGGGGTGGTGCCGGCCGGCGCCCCGTCCGGCCGCGGTTGGTTAGGCTAACGCCGTGCGCAGGGAGCTCCGGGCCGCCATCGCCGGCGTCCACGAGTTCGGCCCGCGCCGGGCGGAGACGATGAGCGCGCTCCAGATCAAGGCCGTCTCGGCGGCGCGGGCTCTGGAGGACGCGGGGCTCGCCTGGGCCGACGTCGACGCCCTCTACGACGCCGGGGAGACCGGCCCGACGGCAGGTCTCACCCTGGCCGGGTACCTCGGGGTGCGTCCGGCCGTGATCGACACCACCGCCGTCGGCGGCTCCTCGTTCGAGCTGCACGCCGCCCACGCCGCCCGCGCCATCGCCGCCGGCAAGGCCAGGGTGGCCCTGCTCACCTACGGCTCCACCGCCCACAGCGAGCGCCTCGCCATCGGCACCGGCGCCCGCAGCCACCGCGGACCGGTCGGCAACATGGAGGCCCCCTACGGGTTGACCCTGGTCGGCAACTACGCCATGGTGGCCCGGCGCCACCTGCACCAGTACGGCACCACCTCCGCCCAGCTGGCCGAGATCGCGGTCACCACCAGGGCCCACGCCATGCGCAACCCCGACGCCGTCCGCGGCCTGCACGACCTCGGGCACCGGGACGTGCGCGAGATCACGGTCGAGGACGTGCTCTCCTCGCGCCTGATCGCCGACCCGCTCCACCTCTTCGACTGCTGCCTCATCACCGACGGCGGCGGGGCGGTGGTGATCGTCGCCCCCGAGGTGGCCCGCGACCTCCGTCACCGGCCGGTCTGGATCCTGGGCACCGGGGAGGCGGTGGGCTACCCGGAGCCGGAGGCCGACCTCACCGTCAGCGCCGCCGCCCGCTCGGGGCCGGCGGCCTTCGGCGAGGCCGGGGTCCGGCCCGAGGAGATCGACGTGGCCATGATCTACGACTCCTTCACCATCACCGTGCTGATCATCCTCGAGGACCTCGGCTTCTGCGCCAAGGGTGAGGGTGGGGCCTACGTGGAGGGCGGACGGCTGCGCTTCGACCGACCCGGAGCCCCGGCCCTGAACACGGACGGGGGCGGACTCTCCTCCAACCATCCCGGGATGCGGGGGATCTTCCTGCTCATCGAGGCCACGCGCCAGCTGCGCGGCACCTCGACCGCCCAGGTGCCGGGGGCACGGCTGGCGGTCGCGCACGGGAACGGGGGCCAGCTGGCCACCCACCACGTGGCCGGCACCATCGTCCTGGGCAGGGACTGATCCGTGGCCGAGGCCGCCCATCCCCGGCGCCCCCTGCCCCAGCTGGCCGAGCCGGACACCGCCCCCTTCTGGCGGGCGACCCGGGAGGGCCGCCTCACCTACCAGGTCTGCCGGCGCTGCGGCGCCGTCGTCTTCCACCCGCGCGCCCACTGCACCCGCTGTGGCGGCCTGGAGCTGGAGTGGCGCACCTCGGCGGGCCGGGGCAGCGTCTACACCTTCACCGTCATCCGCCAGCACGGCCATCCCTTCTTCGCGGGCCGCGTGCCCTACGTGCTGGCGCTGGTCGACCTCGACGAGGGGTTCCGCATGCTGACCGAGCTGGTCGAGGTCGACCCCGAGCGGGTGCGGGTGGGGCGGCGGGTCGAGCTCACCTGGGAGGACGCGGGCGAGGTGCGCATCCCCGTCTTCCGACCTCAGGCCGAGGACTGAGCCGGCCCCCGGCCGGTGGCCGGGGGGACGACCTCGTCGTCGCCCGGTGGGCAGCCCCCCGTGCCCAGGGTCAGCAGCTCGATCCGGGGGTCCCGCCAGCCGGCGGCCGGCTCCGCCGGTTTCCCCGCAGGCCGCGGAGGATCGACGGTGCCGCGTCGATCGAGCGCCGCGCCATCAGCGGACCACGGTCCGCGCCCGCCCCCAAGCGGTCGGGAGGGGAGAGCCGATCGTGCCGACCCGGCGCCATCGGACGCGACCGAGGGCCGTCCCCCACTTCGCCGACGATCGGCGCACGGCGGTCGGCTCGTCTCGCCTTCGGCGTTGGCGTCGGATCACGTCAGCCCGGGCCACTCGGGAGCGTGAAACCCGTATTCCCGTCGCAACCGTTCGTACCCGGCTCGTGCCTCGGCCTCCGACAGCAGACCCCGTCGCACCGCCGCGCACACCAGGTCCAGGGTCCAGAGGCACCGACCGCCGCCGAGGGCCTGGTACGCCACTCGTGCGTCCCTGTCGTCGCCTCCGAGGTCCATCCCCCGGGCGACGGCGATGGCGATCGACACCGCCTCGCCGGAGTCGAGCCGGCGGGCCTTCATGCCGAGCTCCTGTCGCCACTCCCGCTCTGCTGGCTCCTGCAACCGAAGGGCGAGCTCCAGCTCGTCGAGCGTGGGGACCAGAACCTGGACCTGAAGGGGTCTCCGGGCGATCAGATCGTCCAGATTGGTGACCGCGGTGAGAGCAGTGCCGTAGGCCGGGGAGCCGGCCGGATGGAGTGAGGTCTGCCGCTGGACGAACTCACGCGCTCGATCGAGCTCGCCGGGCTCGTCGCCGGCGACTCCCAGCACGCCGTGCGCAACACGGATCGCACCCTCGCCGAGGCGGAGCAGATGATCGGTCCATCCGATGACGGCGAAATTCCTGGCCACGGAGGTATCGACCAGGAGGGGAGGCTCGCCTCCGGCCCTCATCCCAGATGCGCGGCGCCCTCCAGATCCTCGATCACCCGGCGTTCCGCGGGACCGGCGTCGGGCAGATCGAGCAGGAGACGAATGTCCTCCATGCTCACGCCCAGGGTCTCGGCCGCGTCGCCCAACGTGACCTTCCCTTGCTCGACCGCGACCCGCACCAGCCGCAGCATTCGGTCCGGGAAGCGATCCAGAGGTGCCAGACGATGCTCGCCCAGATCGGCGGGGTTCACCGGGTAGCCCAGGTGTTTGGCCAGCGTGCTCGCCGATATCCCGGCCAGCGCATCGTATTCGGGCTGGCCGAGGAACCCCTCCTGGCGCAGGCGGACGAGGAGCGCCGCATAGCTGACACCGAAGCGCCGTTGGAGGTGGATGACCACGATCGGATCGGCCACTCGCTCCCAGGCCTGGAGATCGTCGATCGCCCCACGCAGTGCGTCCTCGGGGACCAACAGCTCACCGGCGAACAGGTCGGCGAACCGCTCCGGATCGGCCCCCCCACCCGCCATCGAGATCACCACGTCCCGGTTCTGCGAGTGGAAAAAGGCGTGCGCCAGCTCGTGGGCCAGCGTGAACACCTGTCGACCAAACGTCATATCGGAGTTGACGACGATGCAAAAGCCGGCCTGCGGGTGGTTGTAGAAGAACCCGGAAGGGGCACGTTCGAGGTTGGATCCAAGGGCCAGGCGAAAGATCAGGACCTCGTCGCCCACGAGGCGGAAGAGGTCATCGATGGGACCGGCGTCCAGCCCGACGTACCTCCGGAACTCACGAGCCAGGCGCTTGGCCTCGCGCCGGCGCGCCTGCGGCGCGGCGGGGGCGAGCGGACTCACCCCATGCCCGGGAGGCTCACCGCCGACCTCGCGGATCAGGTCCACGTACGCTTCAACCAGCCGTAGGAAGCGGCGGATCTCCGCTCTCGACCGCTGGCTCAGCGCCACCGGCGCGGCTCGGTACAGCAGCTCCGCCTCCCCGGCCGTCTCACCCCCCCGATCGACCCGCCCGAGGAGTTCGTCGATGGATATGCCATAGAGCCCGGCCAGCGCTGCCACCAACGCCAGGGGAGGCTGCCGCTTCCCGGACTCGTAGTAGCTCAAGAGCACCCGGTTGGTGCCGATGGCACGGGCGACCGCCTCCTGCGAGAGGCCGGCGCGCCCTCGCGCCCTGGCCAGTGCTCTCCCCCACGCCTCTCGATCGAGCCTCATCCGACCCCTGGAGGTGCCGCGCTACCGGACAGCTCGCCGACTCAAGTTACAATCGTAGATGAAGCACCGAAAATTGTAACACGACGGCCACGATCATCGTCGGCCGGTGAGCAGCCCCACCGTGCCCAGGGTCAGCAGCTCGATCCGGGGCTCCCGCCAGCCGGCGGCCCCGGCCAGCGCCACCAGCTCCTCCGGGCTCAGGTAGGCGTCGACCGTGTCGCTCAGGTAGCGGTAGGCCTGCCGGTCCCCCGAGATCCAGCCCCCCACCCGGGGCAGCAGGTGGCGCAGGTAGGCACGGTAGACGCGCCCCACCGGCCCCGGCGCGG
The DNA here is from genome assembly GCA_035653475.1 of Candidatus Dormiibacterota bacterium. Classification (GTDB taxonomy): domain Bacteria; phylum Chloroflexota; class Dormibacteria; order Dormibacterales; family Dormibacteraceae; genus CADDZO01. The sequence continues at coordinate 12,083 of DASRBU010000499.1, forward strand.
GGCGGACGAACTCCAGCACCACCGCCCGGCCGCCGGGGCGCAGCACCCGCAGCATCTCCGCCAGGCCGGCCTCGGCGTCGGTCAGGTTGCGCAGCCCGAAGGCCATCGTGACCGCCTCGAAGCTCCCCTCGGGGAAGGGGAGGCGCAGGGCGTCGGCGCGGACGTACCGGGCCCCGGGCGCCACCTCCGCCGCCACCTCGAGCATCCGCAGGCTGAAGTCCAGCCCCACCACCAGCCCCCCCGGCGCCAGCCGGTGCAGCTCTCGGGTCAGCCGGCCGGAGCCGCAGGCCACGTCCAGGGCCCGGCCCGACCCTCCCAGGTCGGCGGCCCGCGCTGCCCGGCGTCGCCAGCCGGCGTCGGCGCCGAAGGAGAGCACGGCGTTGAGCAGATCGTAGCGACGGGCGATGCGATCGAACATCGCCCGCACCGCGGCCGGGTCCCGCTCGCCCGGCGGGCGCGAGCCCGTGGTCGCGCCCCTCACCCCGTTCAGCCCACCAGCTGCCAGATCGAGCTGATGCCCTGGCCGACCCCGATGCACATGGTGGCCAGGCCGAACTCCACCTGACGACGGCGCATCTCGGTGACCAGCGTCCCCACCAGCCGGGCACCGCTGCAGCCCAGCGGGTGGCCGAGGGCGATGGCGCCGCCGTTGACGTTGACGATCTCCTCGTCCAGGCCCAGCTCGCGCACGCAGGCCACGGCCTGGGCGGCGAAGGCCTCGTTCAGCTCCACCAGGCCGAGGTGGCGCACCTCCAGCCCGGCGGCGGCCAGCGCCTTGTGGGTGGCGGGCACGGGACCGATGCCCATGTAGCTGGGGTGGACGCCGGCCGCGGCCGCGGCCACGAAACGGGCCAGCGGTCGCAGACCCCGGGCCCGGGCCTGCTCGGCGCTCATCAGCACCATGGCCGCCGCCCCGTCGTTGAGCGGGGAGGCGTTGCCGGCGGTGACGGTGCCGCCCTCCCGGAAGGCCGGCCGGAGCCGGGCCAGCGCCTCCAGCGAGCCGTCCGGGCGAGGACCCTCGTCGGCGGTCAGGACCACCGGCTCCCCCCGGCGCTGGGGCACGGTCACGGGCACGATCTCGGCCTCGAACCGGCCCTCCCGCTGGGCGGCGACCGCCCGCCGATGGCTGCGCAGGGCGAACTCGTCCTGGGTCCGCCGGTCGATCCCGTAACGCTCGGCCACGCACTCGGCCGTCTCGCCCATCTGGAGGGTGCCGTACCGCTCGGCCATCCGGGGGTTGACCAGCCGCCAGCCCAGGGCGGTGTCGTGCAGGGTCTGGGGACCCCGGGGGAAGGCCCCGTCGGGCTTGGCCACCACCCAGGGGGCACGGGTCATGCTCTCCACGCCCCCGGCCACCATCACCTCGGCCGCGCCCACCTGGATCTCGCGGGCGGCGGTGACGGCGGCCTGCATGCCGGAGCCGCAGAGCCGGTTCACGGTCTGGCCCGGGACCTCGACCGGGAAGCCGGCCAGCAGCAGGCCCATGCGGGCCACGTTGCGGTTGTCCTCCCCGGCCTGGTTGGCGCAACCGAAGACCACGTCCTGGACCTCGTGCGGCTCCACCCCGGCCCGTTGCACGGCCTCCCGGATGACCAGGGCCGCCATGTCGTCCGGCCTCACGTCCTTCAGCTGGCCGCCGTAGCGCCCCATGGGGGTGCGCGCGAACGAGACCACGACCGCGTCGCGCAGCTCCGTCATCGCCTACCTCCCCTGGAAGCGGGGCTCGCGCTTCTCCAGGAAGGCGCGGACGCCCTCCTGGAAGTCCTCGCCCTGCATCTGCACGCCCTGGAGGTGGAACTCGAAGTCCATGGCCTCCTCGAAGGTCGAATCGAGGGCGTGGTTGACCGAGCGCTTGATCGCACCCAGCGCCCGGGCCGGCCCCGAGGCGAGGCGCTCGGCCAGCTCTCGCACCTCCGGCTCCAGCCGGTCGGGGGGGACCACCCGGTTCACCACGCCCAGGCGCTCGGCCTCCTCCGCCGGGAGGGGCCGGCCGGTGTAGAACAGCTCCAGCGCCCTTCCCACGCCGATCAGCCGGGGGAGGGTCCAGGAGACCCCTCCGTCGACGGTCAACCCGATGTTGACGAAGGCCTCCACCAGCCGCGCCTCCGGCACCGCGTACCGAAGGTCGCAGGCCAGCGCGATGGAGACGCCGATGCCGGCCGCCACCCCGTTGAGGGCGGCGATGGTGGGCTTGGGCATGGTGCGCAGCCGCCCCAGCAGGGTCTCGTAGTCCCGCCGGATCTCGGGCACGGTGCCGGTCCGGTCGGCGAACTCCTGCACGTCGGCGCCGGCGCAAAAGGCACGGCCCTCACCGGTGACCACCACCACCCTGACCTCGGGGTCGCGCTCGGCCCGCCCGACCGCCTCCACCAGCGCTCGCCGCAGCCGGGCGTCGAGCGCGTTCATGCGCTCGGGCCGGCTCAGCCGGATCCAGGCCACGCGGTTGACGGTCCGCTCCTCCAGCACCGGGTTCACGCCTGTCTCGGCCACGTGCCTCACCGTCCCTTGAACTCGGGTCGCCGCTTCTCCAGGAAGGCGCGCATGCCTTCCTTCTGGTCCTCGGTGGCGAACAGGAAGTAGAAGCTCTTGCGCTCGGCCGCGAGCCCCTCCGAGAGCGACGTCTCCAGGGCCCGGTTGACGGCCTCCTTGGCCAGGCGCAGCGCCAGCGGCGCCCGGGCGGCGAGCTGCCTGGCCAGGTCCACGGCCACGGCCACGGTCACCTCGGCCGGCACCACCCGATTCACCAGCCCCAGGCGATGGGCGCGTCGAGCGTCGATGGGCTGGCCGAGCAGGTTGATCTCCATGGCCACGTACTTGCCCACCGTTCGCGGCCAGCGCTGGGTCCCGCCCGCGCCGGGGATGATGCCCAGGTTGATCTCGGGCTGGCCGAAACGGGCGGTGTCACCGGCCACGATCAGGTCGCACATCAGGGCCAGCTCGCAGCCGCCCCCCAGGGCGTAGCCGTTCACGGCCGCGATCAGGGGCTTGGTGAAGGCCGTCACCGCCTGCCAGCGGCCGGTCTGGTCGCGCCGGAGCTGGTCCACGGCCGAGCGCTCGGCCATGTCGGCGATGTCGGCCCCGGCGGCGAAGACCCGGTCACCCCCGGTCAGGACCACGGCCCCGGTCCCGGGGTCGGCGTCGAAGTCGCCCAGGGCGTGGCCCAGCTCGGCGATCAGCTCCGGGCTGAGGGCGTTGAGCACCCGGGGTCGGTTGAGCGTGATCACCCCCACCGGGCCGTCCCGCTCGACCAGGAGGTTCTCGTACTCCATGCCTCGTATCATCCGGCATATGAGCCCGGTGCTTCGGGACAGCTACGGCCGCATCGCGGACGACCTGCGCATCTCGGTCACGGACCGCTGCAACTTCCGCTGCATCTACTGCATGCCGGCGGAGGGCCTGCGCTGGTTAGCCCGGGACGACATCCTCAGCTTCGAGGAGATCCAGCGCCTGGCCCGTATCTTCGTGCAGCGGTACGGGGTTCGCACCATCCGGCTGACCGGCGGGGAGCCCCTGGTCCGGGTGCGGATCGAGGAGCTGGTGGCCATGATCGACCAGCTCGACCCCGACCTCGATATCACCATGACCACCAACGGCGTGCTGCTCCGGCAGAAGGCCCGGCTGCTCAAGGAGGCGGGGCTGAAGCGGGTCAACGTCTCCCTGGACACCCTCCATCTCGACCGTTTCCGCGACATCGCCCGCCGCGACGCCTTCGCCCGGACCATGGACGGGATCGAGGCCGCGGCCGAGGCCGGGCTCTGGCCCATCAAGCTCAACATGGTGGTGATGAAGGGGGTGAACGACGACGAGGTGGTCGACTTCGCGCGCCTCGCCCGGGAGCGGGGCTTCGAGGTCCGCTTCATCGAGTTCATGCCCCTGGACGGCGACCACATCTGGTCGAACGACCTGGTCGTGCCCAGCCGGCGCATCCAGGAGCAGATCGAGGACCAGTTCCCGCTGGTGCCGATGCCCAGCCGGCGTCCGGGGCCGTCGGTCAACTACCGGTTCGCGGACGGGGCGCCCGGCGGCATCGGCTTCATCTCCTCCGTCTCCCAGGCCTTCTGCACCACCTGCAACCGCATCCGCCTGACCGCCGAGGGGGGGCTGCGCACCTGCCTCTTCTCGCTGCGCGAGACCCCGCTGCGCGACCTGATGCGCGGCGGCGCCTCCGACGACGAGATCGCCCAGGTCATCGAACGGGCGGTCTGGCTGAAGGAGGAGGGTCACCTGATCAACCAGGAGGGCTTCGTCCGGCCGGCCAAGAGCATGTCCCAGATCGGGGGCTAGGCCGGGTCCGGTCCCGCCGTCGGCCCCGGGGGCCGCCTCCCGCCGGAGCCGCGGCGTCGGCGTCGATTCGGTCACGCCACGGGACGGGGCGTTACCCTGACCTGCGAATGATCGAGACCAGGCGGCTGCGGCCCGAGGAGGGGCGCCGCCCGCTCAGCGTGAGCGAGCTGGCGGAGGAGATCCGGCGACAGCTCCGGCCCCTGAGCGCGGTGCTGGTCAGGGGCGAGGTGAGCGGGCTCCGGCGAACCGCCAGGGGTAACTACCACTTCGCCATCCGCGACGCGAGCGCGCTGGTCCAGGCCTTCCTCTTCGGCAACGACGCCCGCCGCCTGGGCCTGGTGCCGGAGGACGGGCAGGTGTTCGTCTTCCGGGGCCGGGTCGAGCTCTGGCAGGACGGACGGCTGAGCCTGGTGGTGGACTACGTCCAGTACGACGACGTCGGGCAGCTGCGGGCCCAGCTCGAGGCCCTGCGTCGCCGGCTGGAGCTGGAAGGCGCCTTCGCCCCCGAGCGCAAGCGGCCGCTGCCCTTCCTGCCCAGGGCAGTGGCCCTGGTGACCTCGCCCACCGGCGCCGTCATCCACGACCTCCAGGAGACGATCCTGGATCGCTACCCGAACATGGAGATCCTGGTCTACCCGGCCCAGGTGCAGGGCATGGCCTCGCCGGGAAGCGTGGCCTCGGCCCTGCGCCGCTGCAACGCCGAGGGCAGGGCCGAGGTGGTGGTGATCGCCCGGGGGGGCGGCAGCTTCGAGGAGCTGTACGCCTTCAACACCGAGCCGGTGGTCCGCGCCATCCTGGCCTCGCGCATCCCGGTGGTCACCGCCCTGGGCCACACCCCGGACCGGACCCTGGCCGACCTGGTGGCCGACGTCGAGTGCCGGACCCCCACCGAGGCCGGCGCCCGGGTGGTGCCCCGCAAGGCCGAGCTCCAGGCCCGGCTCGAGGAGCGACGGCGGCGCCTGGAGCGGGAGGTGGGGCGGCTGGTGACGGCGCACGAGGAGCGCCTCTCCCGGCGGCGGGCGCGGCTGCTGGAGCTGGCGCCGGCGCTGGTCCGGCGGCGGGCCGAGCGCCTGGACCGGCTCGAGGCCGAGCTGTCGCGTCTCAGCCCCGTCCACCAGATCCGCCAGCGGCAGGAGCTGCTGCGCTCCCTGAGCGGGCGGCTGGAGGCAGCGGCGGCGCGCGGGCTCCGGCGGCGGGCCGCCGAGCTGGCGGGGCGCGACCTCCCCACCCGGCTGGAGCGGGCGCTGGACCGGCGTCTCCAGGCAGCCGAGGCGGCGCTGGCCCAGCGCCTCCGGCGCCTGGAGGCGCTGAGCCCGGAGCGGGTCCTGGCCCGCGGCTACAGCATCACCTTCGACGAGACGGGCCGGGTCCTGACCTCGGCCGCCGACACCGCCCCCGGCCGCGCCGTCTCAGTGCGGCTCGCCCGGGGCACGCTCGCGGCCAGGGTGGTGCGGACGACCGTCCCCTCCCCTCCCCCGGGCAGAGACGGAGAGGGGACCGGCCCGGAGGAGGCTCGACCATGAACCAGGAGGACCGGCAACCCGACCAGGAGCTCAGCTACGAGCGGGCCCTGGAGTTGCTCGACGAGAAGCTGAAGGCGCTCGAGGACGACGAGCTGTCGTTGGAGGAGGCGCTGGCCGCGGCCGACCAGGCCAGGACCTACCTGCGCATCTGCGAGCGCCGCCTGGAGGAGGCCCGGCGGCGGATCGAGGTCCGCCCCGAGGCGACGGAGCCGGTGGAGGGCGGATGAGGGAGATCCGGATCGGCGAGGAGGTGGTCGACCGCGACGGCCGCCGGCTGGGCCGGGTGGAGCGCCTGGTGGTGGACGAGCGCGCCCACCGGCTGAGCCACCTGGTGATCGACGGCCGCCTGGTCGGGCTCCGCCGCCTGCGGGACCAGGGCCAGCGGCTGGTCGCCGACCTGGGCCGGGCGGAGCTGGAAGCCCAGCCCGAGGCCCATCCCGGGCTGGTGGGCGCCCCCGGCCGCCACTGGCGCCCGCCCCCCGGCTACGTGCTCGACGACTTCCTCCGCGTGGCCGAGGCGCTGATCGGCCAGCAGCCGTACGTCCCCCCCGTCCGTCCCGACCCGGACCTCTCCGCCGTCCACGAGATCGCGCCGGGCGGCCCGGTCTGGGTGGGCCGCGACCGGGTGGGCGAGGTCTCCCGGGTCCTGACCGACGACGCGGGCCGGGTCCGCGACCTGGTGGTCAGGACCGGGGGGCTGGTGCGCCACGAGGTCCTGGTCCCGGTCGACCGCGTGCAGGAGGTGGTGGGCACCAACGTCCACCTCGACCTGACCCGGGAAGAGATGGATCGCCTCCCTCGCTACCGGGAGGGGTAGGACCCTCCCTCGTCGCGGGTGGCCCGCGGCGAGGGAGGGAGACGGCTCAGCGAGCCCCGGTGTTGGGCAGGCCCGGCACCGGCGTGCCGGCTCCGGCACCACCGCCCGGCGAGCCGCTCGGGCTCGGCGTGGGCGTCGAGCCCGGGGCGGGCGAGGGGCTGGAGCCCGGCGAGGGCAAGGGGCTCGGAGACGGACCGGGGATCTCGACCTTCTTGCAGACCGTGGGCGTCCGGGAGCCGCTCGGAGCGGGACCGTTCTGGTCAGGCTTGGCCCAGGTGCCCTCGATCTTGGCGATGTCGCACAGCTCGTGGTCGCCCGGCTGGAGCGGCTCGGTCGTGACCGAGAAGGTGCAGGGCAGCCCCTGCGAGGAGCAGTCGAACCCGGGGTGACCCGTGCTCCCCACTACCGTCCCCTTCTTCGACGGCCGGCCGTCCCAGACGCAGTCGAAGACGTGCTCCCCTTGCTTGGCGTCCACCTGGGAGCGCCAGGAGACGGTGACCTCCATGGTCACGCTGTGGTCCGAGTTGACGGTGAGGGAATCGATCGCCTTGTGGGCGTCGACCTCCTTCGGCGGCCCCTGGAGCAGGGCGTTGCAGCCCGCCCCGACCGGGGCGCCGCCCGAGGTCTGGCCGTGGGCGCTGACGCTCGCCACCGGCAGGCCCCCCAGCAGCCCGAACGCGGCCACCGCCGTCAACAGTGCTCCCGCCCTCATCTGACCCCTGGTACGCGCACGCGCATGACCAAGCCTCCGTACACTCGCGACCGGCTTCGCGGCCGGTCATGACCTCCACTGCACACCGGGCACGCCAGCAGGCTCTCCCCCGCCCGGGCACTGACGCGACCGGGCCCGGCGCACCCGTTCGATGACATGAGCGGCCGGGGACCGGTGTTGGTTACGCCGGCCCGGCGGGAGGGGTCGAGGGTTCCGTCTCAGCCCGAGGCGGGGATCTCGCCCGAGAGCCGTGCCCGCAGCGCCAGCACCGCCCAGCGGCCCCAGATCGACGCCCAGACCAGGCCGTTCACGAACGCGGGCAGGTCGGCGGCGTAGTGCTTGTAGTGGAAGGTCCACATGGCCCGGTGGAATTCGAAGAGCATGCGCAGGCTCTCCTGCTGGGTCGAGGCGCCCTTCAGATGGACGGCCCGGGCCGTGGGCAGGTAGAAGACCTTCCACCCCCCGGTCTTGAGCCGGTAGCAGAGGTCCAGGTCCTCGCCGTACAGGAAGTAGTCGGGATCGAAGAACCCCACCCGGTCGATGGCCGAGCGCCGCACCATGAGGCAGGCGGCGGAGCCGGCGTCGATCTCGTGCGGCTCGGTGGGCGGGAGATGCCCCAGGTTGTGGCGGTTGAAGCGCCGGCTGTCGGGGAAGAGACGGCTCAGGCCCGAGAAACGGTACAGTGCCGCGGACGGGGTGGGGAAGCCGCGCCGGGCGGCAGGGTCGAGACCACCGTCCGGGCGCTGCAGCCGGGGGCCGACGGCACCGACGTCCGGTCGGACGAGGAGGAAATCGGCCAACCTCCCCACGCAGCCCGGCATCACGGTCACGTCCGGGTTGAGCAGCAGCACGAACCGCCCCTCGGTGTGTTGGAGCCCGGCGTTGTTGGCCCGTCCGAAGCCGACGTTGCCGGGCAGCCGGAGCAGCTTGGCCTCGGGAAACTCCCGGGCCACCATCTCCGGGGAGCCGTCCACCGAGGCGTTGTCGACCACCACCGCCTCCACCGGGACGTCCGAGCAGGCGTAGAAGGCCCGCAGGCAGTCCATCAGCAGGTCGCGGACGTTGAAGCTGACCACGATCGCGGAGACCAGGGGAGGCCGAGGATTCATGTGACCGGACCAGGATACTCACGGCTCCCCGCGGGCGCGGCATCCCGACCGCTGAGCGGGGCGGCCTCGGGGGTCGGGGACGGCGGCGCCGATCGGGTGAGGGTCGAGCCGCCCGGCCTCGCCCCCGGCCCCACGGCTAGAATCCTTCGATCGTGAGAGCGGCCCTGGAGTCGCCCCCGGGACGCGGACGGCTGCCGCGTCTCCGGTACCTGGGCACGAGCCGGCTCGTCAGGCAGAACCTGGTGCTCTTCTTGGGCGGCTTCACGGCCGGCCTGGGCGGTTTCGTCTACCACGCCGTCGCCGGCCGCTGGCTCGGCACCCGAACCTACGGCGAGGTGTCGGCGTTGGTGGCCCTCTACACCGTGGGCACGGCCGTGAACCTGACCCTGGTCCTGGTGCTGGCCCGCTGCGCGGCCCATCTCCAGGCGATGGGGCGGCTGGGCGCCATCCGCCCCCTGATGCGCCGCACCGGGCGCGCGATCGCGCTGCCGGCGCTCCTGCTCTGCCTGGCGGTGGGCGCGATCGCGCTGCCCGCGGCCGACTTCCTGCGGCTCAGCTCGGCAGCGCCGCTGGTCTGGCTGGGGCTGGCGGTGGCCCTCTACTGGTTCACGGCCATCCCCCGGGGCATCCTCCAGGGGCTGCAGCGGTTCCCGGCTCTGGCCGCCAACCTCTCGCTCGAGCTGGTGGTCAGGACGCTGACGCTGGTGGCCCTGCTCGCCCTCGGGCTCTCGGTGACCGGGTCGATGATGGCCCTGGTGGCGGGGGTCTGCTTCGCCTACCTCCTGGGGACGGCCACGCTGCGGGACCTGCACGGTCATCGGCCCGAGCCGGATCGGATGGGGTCGCTGGCGGGGTTCGGGATGATGGCCGCCGCCGGCACCGTGGGCGTGCTCTGGCTGTACAACGTGGACGTGGTGCTGGCCAAGCACTATCTGGGAGCCCACCAGGCCGGCATCTACGGCGGCCTGAACAAGATCGAGACCATCCTCTACTACGCGACGGTCAGCGTCAGCCAGGTCCTCTTCCCGCGGGTCGTGGAGGCCATCTCCACCCGCCGCCATCCCGGCCGCTTGCTCCTGCTCTCCTGCGCCCTGATCGTCGCCCTGGGGCTGGGCGCGATCGTGATCTTCGGGGCGGTTCCAGGCCTGGTGGTCCAGGTCCTCTACGGCCCGGCCTTCGCCGATGCCGGTCCCTTCGTCCTGCCGGTGGGCGTCATCGGCCTCGGCCTCAGCCTGGACAACCTCCTGGTCCAGTTCCTCATCGCCGTCCGCGACCAGTGGTTCATCCCGGTGATGAGCGTGGGCTGCGCCTTCATGGTGGCGCTCATCGCCGTCTTCCACTCCGGCCTGGGCCAGATCGTGGCCGACGTGTTCGTGTGCATCTTCGGCCTGCTGGGCGCCCTGGGAGCGCGGAGCCTCGTCATCCTGTCGAGGCTGCGGGCCGAGGCCGGGACTCAGGCCCGACTCTGAGCCGCCGCCGGCCCGGCCCGGCGCGCGGGGAGCGATCCCGACACGCCTCCGCCGGCCGCCCCGTCCGGCGCCGGGATCGAGGCCGCATCTTCCTCGGGGCGAAAAAGAACCCCGCCAGCTCACCGCCGCGGGGTCGAAAGAAGTGCTCGGCGACGACCTACTCTCCCACCCCGTTACCAGGGCAGTACCATCGGCGCTGGAGGGCTTAACTGCCGTGTTCGGAATGGGAACGGGTGTTTCCCCTCCGCCATTGTCACCGAACGCTTTCCAGTATACCTTCTGGCGCGTCCCTTCGCGCGGCTACCGGGTACGTCGCCGACGGGCGCGCAGACTCTTGATCTTGCGCGCCTCGGCCGGAGGCACGTAGTGCGCGCGCCGCCGCATCTCTCGCACCAGGCCCTGCTCCTGGACCTTGCGACGGAACTCGCGCAGCGCTTGCTCGAACTCCTCCTGGTCTTTGACGATGACCTTCAACCCTGGATCACATCCTTCTTCGGTTCAGTTTCCACCGGTGGGCACGGGCCCAGGCCACCGGCCGGGCCCCTGCACAGGATACCCCAAGCCCTCGGACCCGAATGCCGACCCTCGAGCAGAGGCGACCCGGGACTCCCCGGGGGTCGCCCGGGTCTAGACCCGCTGCGTCTCCCCGGCCGCGACCGGCTGGCCGCGGGGCTGCTGCCGGGGACGGACCGGCGACAGGTAGCGCCGACGGACGACCAACGTCCCCGCCACCATGTCGTGCAGGCCCTGCTTGTGGTCGCTGAAGCCGGCCATGACGTAGCCCACCCCCAGCGTGAAGTTGGAGAGCGCCTTGGCGAAGTAGCGCCCGGTGGCTCGGCCGAAGGAGATCCGCCGTCCCTGCAGATCGGTCACGACCAGATCCAGGGCGCGCTTGCCGATCGTCGCCTGCCAGGGCGAACTCTCCAGCCCCGCCCAGTAGAGCCAGAGAAGGACCAGCACGATCACCAGCAGGGCCAGGGTCACCCCGACGCTCTGGTCCGGGCCCGGCGAGGAGAGCAGCGCGATCCCGTAGAAGATCGAGACCACCACGAACACCAGCGCCACCCCGATCGTCGCCAGCACCGCATCGATGAGGAAGGCCACCACCCGGCGCCAGAAACCGGCCTGGGCCTCCACGCCCAGGGCCGGCGACACGACCGCGGGCGCCGTGGCCGGGACGAGCCAGCTCTCCG
>DASRBU010000500.1:0-29702 GCA_035653475.1 Candidatus Dormiibacterota bacterium
CCACCGCGCGGCGGGCGTCGGGGGCTGCCACGATGGATCCATCGGACCACCCCGGCGCCCCCGACCGCAAGGCGGCTCAGCTCCGGCGGCGCTCCAGCTCGGCCCGGAGCCGGGCCTCCCGCTCCCGGAGCTCGGGCGTGAGCGCCTCGCCGAAGTCGTCGGCCTCGAACACCTGCCGGATCTCGACCTGACCTTCCTGGAAGGGCGCCCGCTTCATCCACTCCACCACCTCCTCCCGGGAGCGGGCCTGGATCAGCCAGAAGCCGGCGATCAGCTCCTTGGTCTCGGTGAAGGGGCCGTCGGTCACCGAGCGTCCGTCCCCCGAGTACGTGATCCGGACCCCCCTGGAGCTGGGGTGGAGCCCCTCGGCGGCCAGCATCACGCCGGCCCTGGCCAGCTCCTCGTTGAACCTGTTCATCGCGGCCAGCTCCTCCTGGCTGGGCAGGCGCCCCGACTCCGAGTCCTCGTTGGCCTTGACGATCACCATGAACCGCATCTCGACACCTCCGTGGTGGTTCGGCCCCCGTCGGGGCCTCTACCTGGAGGTCGAACGAGGGGACGCCGGATCGACATCCGGGGGGCCGGATTCGCCCCGGGTGGTCCGGGCGGCGACGCAGCGAGGGCGGCCGCGTGGTCACCGCCGTGGCGATCGTCACCGCCGTGGACGCCGACGGGCACCGGCAGATCCCGGGCCGCCTCCAGCGGCGAGGACGGCGCCACCCGAACCAACTGCCGGTGTGGCCCACCACCCAGGGCCGCCACCGGGCACGGCCGGCCATCTCGGGCGCCCGGACCGAAGCTCGTCCAGCGCGGGGCACGCCCCCGCCGGTCCGCCGGGCCCGAAGGTCAGAAGGGCGGGACGGTCGCCGGCACGGCGTCACCGGCGGCTTCCCGCAGCACCCGGGCAAGCTCGGCCCCGAGCCCCCGCAGCGGCCGCGATCTGGCGTAGACCAGCCGACGGTCAGCGCCGGGGTGTCCTGGAGTTCCCTGCGCACGGCCCCGGCCGGCGGCTCCAGTCCGGCCAGAGGCACGAAGGCGGTGCCCAGGACGGCCGCGATCGCACCCGCCAGGCCCGGATGCTGCCGATCTCCATCACCTGGCCGGCCGTCACGCCCCGGGCGGAGAGGACCTGGAGGAGGACCTGTCGGTAGGCACAGCTCTCCTCCGTGACCAGGAGCTGGTGCGGCGTCAGGTCCCTAGCCCGAACCACCTCGACCCGGGCGAGGGGATGCCGGCTCGGCACCAGGAGGTCCAGTCGCTCCAGGAAGAGCGGCTCGAACGCCGGTTCCGCGCCGGCAGGGGGAGGCGAGCACAGGGCCAGGTCGAGCCGGCCCCGCGCCACCGCCGGGCAGAGCGCCGCCGTCCCCGCCACCTCCACCCGTACCCTCGCGGTAGGGTGCGCCTGGTGGTACCGCGCCGGCAGGCCCGGCAGACGTTGGGCCGCGGCCGGCTCGATGGCACCGATCTCGACCTGCCGGCCCGACCGGCGCGCAGGTCGTCGGCCGCCGCCCGCATGCGCCGCAGCGCCAGCAGCACCGACTCGGCGTGCTCCACCAGGTGATGGTCCGCCTCGGCGAGCTGGAGCTGCCGCTCGCCCTCTCGGACCTGCGCAGCGCCCGGCCGGACGCCGCTCTGGCCCGGTTGGACAGCCTGGACACGCCGGAGGCGCTGTACTGGAAGGGATGGCGGCCTACCGCCGGGGGGAGACAAGGTGGCGCTGTGGGAGATCTGGCGCGAGCTGGCTCGACGCCACCGCATTCCCCGTGGGCGGTGCGGACGACGCTGCTGCAGCTGGGAGGGAGGGAGCATCCCGTGGGCTCGGAGGGGAGCTGAGCCCGGCCGGGACCGTATCCGGGGTGGATCCGTCCAGGGCGAGCCAGGCGGCGACGCGGCGAGGCGAGGTCCCACGGCCGTCCCCCGGCCCGGCGGAGACGGGACCACCGGCCCTCGAGCCGGGACGTGCCCGGCCCTAGCCTCGAAGCGGAGCACGAGATGTCCGGTCAGTATCCACGTCTCTCCCTCGCCGACCGCAGTTTCCTGCGCTTCGAGCACCCCAACGCTCCTCAGCACGTGGCTGGGCTCTGCGTCGCCGAGGGAGGACTCCTCCTTGACGCCGGCGGCGGTTTGGACCTCGATCTGGTGCGACGTCGCCTGCAGACCCGGCTCGTCCACGTTCCCGAGCTGCGCCGGAGGGTGCGACCGGCACCACCGCTCTGCGGCCCCCCGCTCTGGATCGACGACCCGAGCTTTGCGCTCGAGCGCCACGTGCGCGTCGCACCGGTTGCGCCGCCGGGCGACGAGGCCGGCCTCCTCCGGACCACCGAGCGCTTGATCGTGCCACCGCTCGACCGCTCGCACCCGCTCTGGGAGCTGTGGTTCCTTACCGGGCTCGAAGGCGGTCGGCTGGGGATCCTCTTCAAGCTGCACCACGCCGTGGCCGACGGCCTGGGCGCGATCGCGCTCATGACCTCCCTTCTCGGCCTCGATCCCGACGCCCCCGATCCCCCGGCGACGGCGTGGAGGCCGGCGCCAGCACCGACCGCTCTCGCCCTGTTCACCGACAACGCGCGCCGGCGGACGGGCTCGGCGGCGTCGGCGCTGGGCCACCCCCTCCGGCCGCTCCGTGGGCTGGCCTGGACGCTCCGGGACTCCATCACCATGCTGCGCGACCGACCCGGCGCCCCGCGCACCTCGCTCAACGCGCTTCCCGGGCCGACGCGCCGGGTCCGGGTGGTGCACCTCGATCTCGCCACCGCGCGGACGGTGGGCCACGCCCATGGGGCCAAGGTGAACGACGTCGTCCTGTGCGTCGTGGCCGGAGGTGTGCGCGATCTCCTCACCCACCGCGGCGAGCGGGTGGCCGGGCTGGAGCTGAAGGTGATGGTCCCGGTCGCCATGCGTGGAGCCGAGCGGGCACGCGACCTGGGCAACGCCTCGGGGGTGATCCGGGTGGGGCTGCCCCTGGACGAGCCCGACCCGGGCCGCCACCTGGAGCGGATCGCGGCCTCCAGCCGCTCAGCCAGGGCCCGGCAGCACCCCGCCTCGGGCCAGGCGCTGTTCGGCTGGTTGGCGGCGACCGGCCTCGCCCGCCGCCTCACCGAGCGCCAGCGGGTGGCCAATTTCTTCGTGACCAACGTCCCCGGTCCCCCGGTCGCGCTGTACGTGCTGGGGGCGAGGGTCGAGGACGTGATGCCGGTCATCGGCCTGGCCGGAAACCTGACGCTGGCCTTCGGGGCGTTGTCCTACTGCGGCCGTCTGAGCCTCCTCGTCAACGCCGACGCGGCGGCCTGCCCGGACGTCGACGTCCTCGCCGCGGGCATGGGACGGCGCTGGGCCGAGCTGGTCCGGACGGCCGGGCCGGGGCGATGAGGGCGGTGCCGAAGGGTCGCGGGCGGTGGAGCGCCGCAGTGGCGTCCTGGAGCGCCGCCCGAGCGGACCATGAACAGACCCGCGAGCGCGGGGACGGGGGTCCGATCGGAGGCCATGGCGTCGGAACGGGCGAGACCCCCATCGCTGGCGTGCGAGCCGCCTCCGACCGGCCCGTGCCGCGGCCTCGGCCCGCCGGCGCGCTCGGGGTGGCTCCGCCACAACCGCCCGGGTGTCGAGGCCCGGTCCGCCTCGGCTTCCCCGCCTGCTCCAGCGAGCGCCGAACCAGCCGGCCCGGCCTGCGCCATCTCGGACCTCCGGCGCGGGACCCTCGGGCACCCGGGATGACCGGAAGGGCGGGACGCATCGCCGGGCCGGCCGGCCTCCTGCTCGCTGGGTGCGGGCACGGACCTGGCGCACCGGCCGCCCGCGCCCTCCATCTCGGCGTCCACCAAGCCCGCCTTCAGCGCCCCCGGTGCCGGCCACGGGCTGGTGACGGCGAGAGCCGGGGCCCCGGCGATGGGCGGAGCCGCGATGCTCCTCGGGAGCCGGTTGGCCGCCCGGCGGATGGCGGGGTGGCGGCCGAGACGAGAACGCCGGCGCATGGAGAGCCGGCCAGACCCGCCCCACGAGCACGACCAGGCCGACGCCCGTGACCCGAGCCGCGATCAGGTGGAAGCGGCGCCCGGTGGCCAGCTCGACGACCGCGAAGACGGTGCCCCGACGGTTGCCGTCGGGCGTCACGGCCCGCGTTCGGATGCCTCCGGCGATCCCGGTCGAGCGGACCGAGCAAGGAACCGGAGGGAGCCTGGCCCACGGTGGGAGGACCGAGCCCCGGCGCAGCCCGGGGATCGAGCGCCGCGCCGGGCCCGGCGCCGCCGGCCGATTGGAGGTCGCTTCCGGCCGCCAGGCATGGCCACGGCGAGGGCCGGGCCGCGATTCGGGCCCGAGCCTCGACCAGCCCTGGAGTTCCCTCGGCCCGCGCCCGTGGCCCCGGGCCGATCGCGTCCGGACGCCGATCCCGGCTTCCCCGGCCTCCGATCGGGACGGCCGGGCGCGCCTCTCGATACGGCTCGACCGGTCGGTCACGACCGCGGGCTGCGATCGACGAGCTCGCTCGTGGCTCGGCTCCGGACGAGCTGCGGGCGTCGGCCCGGTCAGGCATCCCGTACCAGGTCGCCCGTCCATCGGGCGGCCGTTGCCGGCGCGAGGACCGAGATGGCCTTGCTCGAGCGATGGGGCTGCACGTTCCCTCGGTCCCCGGCCTTCCACCACCCGACCGCCGAGATCCCGAGCGGGGGAGGCCGCTGCGGCCTCCCCCGTGTGCTCCGTCAGCCTCGGGTGATCTTCCAGATCGTCCCGTGAACGGGAACTGCACGAGCGGCCCGTCGGCCGGGTTGGTGATCCTGGCGTCGGGATCGCTCTGGCCGACGTCGCGCACCGCTCTGTAGTCGACCACGTAGAGCGCCCCGTCAGGGCCGAACGTGGCGAACGTGGGTCGGTTGAACGCGTCCAGGATGTCGGTGAAGGCCTGGTCCGCGGGATGGGTGCAGCCGGCCGCCCCGTTGGGGTGCGTCTGGTCGGCGACCCGGCAGTTGAAGGCGAAGCGCTGCAGGGTCGTCCGGAGCGGCTCTCCCGGCGCGGAGAAGTTCACCAGCTGGACGTCGTGGCCCTCCTCGGGCTCACCGTTCCCGGCCGAGAACCCGAAGTCTCCCTGGCGCGACACCAGCGCCGCGCCCCGGTGCACGACGCCGCCGACGAACGAGCCGGGCGCGAAATCGATCCCGGTCATCGAGCTATCGGCGGGCTCCAGGTCCATCGCGGCCTTCGGCTGCTGGGGCGGGAAGGCCAGCACCGGTTGCACCGGCGTGTCCTTGGCCGCCACCGCCGCCTGGCAGGCCGCGGCGTCGAAGGTGGGCATGGCGGGCGGGCTGCAGAGGTCGTCGGCGGGCCCGCCCTGCGGGTTGTAGACCCGCTGCGTGGAGGGGAGGAAGCCAAAGGAATCGGGCCACCCGTGGTAGTCGGGAGTCCCGTCGGCGTTCATCACGGCCACCTGCAGCCGATCCGGCGCGTTCGCCACCGGCCGAGCCCCGCGCTCGTCCTCACCGTCCTCGCCAACCATGAGGTTCCCCTTGAGCGCCTGATCGTTGGGAGCGAAGCGGATCGCGTAGGGTTGCGGTACCCCCACGAGACCGGTTGGATGGTCGCCGCCGGGTCCCTGGCGTCGATCCTGGCGCGGAGGATGGCACCGGTACAGACCCCGTGGTGGGAAGCGCCGGAGAACGCCGGCACCACTGCCCCCGGCCGCGCCACCCCGTGCGGGGAGTAGCCGCTGGTCAGGTGCCCATCGCCGGAGTCGAAGACGTTCTGGCTGAGCGTGACGTCCTGGCAGGGGATGTCGTTCTGGTGGGTGCCGCCGCCGTTGTCGTGGCCGACCACGCCGCTGTTGGTGGCCGACCCCTGTGACCAGTAGAGGTAGCCGTCCTTGACCAGCACCTGCTCGGTCGGGTGATCGCCGGTGGGCAGCGACGAGATGAACGGCCGGACCGCGCCGGTGGTGAGGTCGATGGTCACGATCCGCGAGGTGTCGTTGGAGGCGGCGCAGCAGCCGCCATCGGTCTGCTGGTTGGAGTCGGTGGCGAACAGCCTGCCTCCGTTGAATCCGTGCTCGAACGCGAGCCCGATGGCCGGACCGTCGGGCTGATAGCTATTGGCCCCCCTGGCTGGGCTTGCCCAGGGGGCCGCCGACGAGGTTGCCGTTCTGGTCGAAGACGAGGAGGTCGGGCGTGAAGGGGTTGGTCGGCGAGGTCCGACCACCGTAGCCGGGCCCGTCGCTGCGGTTGCACGGTCCGGGCAGGCCGTCGCCCGACTCCTGCACGACCACCTCGAAGTGTTGGGCGTTCCCCAAGCGGTACCAGCGTCATCTTCCCCCCCGATGGAGAAGGCGCACCGGCGCTTGCCGCTCCACGACGACTCCCCCCCGCGCCGGCGGCCCCTCCTGTATAGTTCTGGACGACTGACCTGTCAGCCGGCGGCTGCGACCTCGACCGTCAGCTCAGAGGCGAGATGGTCGATCCCGAACCTCCAGCAGGCGGTGGGCGCTCGGGCGGCGTGGCGGAGTCCGCCCATCGAAAGGGGTCGACGCCGGCGGGCGGCACGCCGGCGGGGGAGCGGAGCGCGATCCACGCGCATCGCAATCGCAGCGGCGCCGCGCTCGCGAGCGCGCCGGGTCCTGGCCGGCTGGCAGGCCGAATCGGTGACCCGGGTGGGCACCCCTCCGTCGCGGTGCCCAGGCACCTGAACCGGCCATCGGACCGAGGAGACGGTGAACGCCCGAGGTCCGCCGGAAGGTGGTCCGGCACCACGGCAAGCCGCGACGCCGAGGTCTCCTCCCAGGTGAGGCCAGCGCCGCCGTCGATCACGGCGTTGGCGGTGAGGCTCGCGCTGCCAGGCCGCGGCTGCGGCTCGGCGCCCGCCGCCTCCGGAACGACATCGGTGCCGCGTCGAAGTGAAGCCCGCCGACGCCGCCCATGGGGTCACGGCTGAAGACGGCCCGGCTGGTACCTCCGCCGAAGAGAGGGAACTCGGTGCGGAACACGTAGGGGTCCTCGGGGTCGTCCGGACGGAGCTCGGAACCGCGGTACAGCCCCGGGACGGGGCTCAGCACGCGGAAGGCGAGCCGTCCCCGGCGTAGAAAACCTGCGCACCGAGGCCCAGACCGAGCGTCGCCACGTCGGTCCTCGCAGCCAGCAGCCGGTAGGTGCCGCAAAGCTCGCCCCAGATCTCGGGATGGTGGGGGACGTCGCCGCGAACGGTGGCCTCGGGGACGCCGAGCACCCGCCGGAGCACCCTCGCCGCCTCCGGAACCAGCCAGAACATTCCTTGCCTGGCGCCGTTGGCGAACGCCATCAGACCGACCCCGTCGTCCGGAGCGAGCTGGATCTGCGAGTCGAACCCCGGGACGATGCCGCTGTGCTCGACCGCCCGATGGCCGGCCAGGTCGGCACGCCAGAACGCCAGCCCCATGCCCGGAAGGCGGGGATCGGGCCGGTGATGCGCCTCGTACATCGCGGCCAGCGTCTCCGGCCGGAGGACCGAGCCGTGCTGGTTGGCACCGCCCCCCAGCAGGGCCGTCAGGTAGCGGGCCATGTCCCGCGGCGAGGAGTAGATCCCACCCGCCCCGGCGGTGATCAGCTCACAGTCGACCGGCTGCGCTCCGCGGGAGCCCAGTTCGTAGCCGGTGGCCAGGCCAGCCCTCACCCGCTCGGATCGGACCAGGTCGGTGGCCTCCATCCCCAGGGGCTCGAAGATCCGCTCTCGGAGATAGCGGTCGAGCGGCTCACCGGTCACGTCCTCGACGATCTGGCCGAGCGTGGCGAAGCCGTGGTTCGTGTACATCCAGCCGGTCCCGGGGTCCAGGTCGATGCGCAGGCCGCCACGGTAGTACTCGGCAAGGCTCGGCACCCGCCGCCCGGACGGGATCGCCTCGCCCAGGACGCGTCTCACCTGGAGCAGGCCCCTCAGGTGCAACATCTCCCGGATGCCCGCGGTGTGCGTCAACAGGTGGCGCACGGTCGCCGGCCGGAAGCTCGCCTTCCTGGGCACGAGCTGGTACGCCTTCAGGTAGCCGTTCGCGGGCCGGTCGAGGTCGATCGACCCGCGCTCCCAGAGCTGCATCACCGCGATCCCGGTGAAGGTCTTGGTGATGGAGCCGATCCGGAACACGGTGTCCTCGGTGATCGGCCGGGCCGACGCGATATCGGCGAGACCCTGGGCGTGGAACGCCTCCAGCCGTCCGCCGCGAACGATCCCGACCGCCAGCCCGACCGTAGGCCAGCGGTTCCGAATCTCGGTGACCGCCGTCGCCAGGTCGGTGGCGTTACCCATCGCGACGTCTCCGGCCGAGCGCGGTGCGCAAGCCCGCCAGGGCGAGCCCCGCGCCCACCGCCCCGAGCCCGGCCGTCGCCCAGCGCCTGGGATTTCTGCCCTCCGGCCGCTTCCGGAGCGTGATCGGCATGAGGTCCAGGGCACAGCCGATCGTCCGCTCCTCGGGATCGCGGTTGAAGGCCACGCGGACCTTGCCCACACCCCAGGCGGAGAGGTCGACACCGAAGACGTAGGGATCGTCCTCGCCATCCGCGTGCAACTCGAAGCCTCGGTAGAGCACGGGCACCGGCGTGAGCAAACGCAGGCGAAGCCGGCCGCCCCGCACCAGCACCTCGGCTCCGGCGCCGAAGAACGTCCTCGAGCGCGGATCGGTGGCCGGCGCCAGCGGCGCGTACCAGCCGCAGATGTCGCCCCAGACCTCCGGGTGTTGCGGAAGGTCGTGCCGGATGGGGTCGTCCGGCACCCCGATCAGCTCGCGGAGCAGCCGAGCGAACTCGGCGACCATCCAGAAGACGGCCCCGGGGGATCCGTTGGTGAAGGCGACGATCCCGACACCGTCCTCGGGCGCCAGCCAGATCTGCGAGTTGAAACCGGGGACGATCCCCTGGTGCTCCACCGCCGGGTGACCACCGAGGTCGGCGCGGAAGAACCCCAGTCCCATGCCCGGGATGCTCGGATGTGGCTGGTACTGCGGAGCGAACATCATGGCCACCGTCTCGGGCTTCAGGACGGCGCCGTGGTCGTTGCGGCCGCCGCCGAGCAGGGCCGCCACGTAGCGCGCCATGTCGCGCGGCGTCGAGTAGATCGAGCTGGCGCCCGCGGTGACCGGCTCCCTGTCGACGACCGGGGCAGGGCCGCGCGACCTGAACCGGTACCCGGTGGCGAGGCGCGACCTCACGCGCGCGGAGCGGAGCAGGTCGCTGTCGACCATGCCCAGCGGCTCGAAGACGTGCTCGCGCAGATAGCGGTCCAGCCGCATCCCGCTCACGTCTTCGACGATCTGGCCGAGCGTGGCGAAGCCGTGGTCGCCGTACATGAAGGTCGTCCCCGGCTCGACCGCCACCCGGAGCGCGCCGTCGTAGTACTCGGCCAGGGTCGGCACCCTTCGCCCCTGCGCGAAGGTCTGGCCGTAGTCCGTGGAGAACATCCGCCAGGGATGCGCCTGCTCCGGCACCCCGCCCGTGTGCGTGAGCAGCTGCCGCACCGTGGTCGGCCGGAAGCTCGCCTTCCTGGGCACGAGCTGGTACGCCTTCAGGTAGTCGTTCGCGGGCCGGTCGAGGTCGATCGACCCGCGCTCCCAGAGCTGCATCACCGCGATCCCGGTGAAGGTCTTGGTGATGGAACCAATCCGGAACACGGTGTCCTCGTCGACCGGAGTCCTCGCCTCGAGGTCGGCGAACCCGTGTGCGTCGAAGGACTCCAGCGAGCCGTTGTGGACCACGCCCGCGGCCAGACCCACCGCCGGATGCCGGTTCAGGATCGCGGCCATCCTGGGCGTCAGGATCGCCGGGTCAACGGGGGTCGATGGGAGTGATGGTGCCATGCCTCTCCTCCAGCACCTCGGCAGCGTCAAGGCACAGGTCCTCGCGGTAGCGGGAGCCGATCAGCTGGACCACCTGCGGGAGCCCTTCCTCCACACCCACGGGAACGGCCACCGCCGGCAGCCCCAGCGCGTTGACGGCCATGACCATGCGCATGGCGCGGAGGTTGTCGGCCACCCCGGCGGGGGTCCGGTCGGCGCCAACCCGAAAGGGGAGGTCCGTCCCCACCGGGGCCAGGATCAGCGGGTACGTCTCCTGGAACTCACCCCAGGCTCGCAGCAGGCCGTGCCTGGTGACGAAGCTGAACGCGTTGGCCAGCGGATCCGGCTCGCCCACCACCTCGAAGAAGGCGGCGATCCAGCGCTTGGCGTCGTCGCCCACCGGCAGCGGGAAGAGATTCCAACCGGCCCGCAGGTCGAGCATGTCCAGCACGCATCCGGCGGCGGTCTCGACCGACGGCGGCTCGGTCTCCTCGACCGCGTAGCCCGCGTCGGCCAGGGCATCCGCCGCCCTGCGGACGCCATCCCGCACCTGCCGCGCGGTGCCCCGGCCAGCCGGGTCGAGCACCACCGCGACCCCGATCGGCCGCCGCGGTGGAGGGCCGAGGAGCGGCGCCAGCACCGACCAGGGGTCGCGCCAGGTCGGGCCGGCCAGCACCTGGAGGGCGGCCCGCAGATCGGCGACCCGCCGCGCCAGCGGGCCGTTGACGCCCGCGAGCTGTTGCCCAACCGGGACGATCAGCGGTGGGTCGAGGCTGGTCGCGTCGGGAACGCGGCCCAGGGTGGGCTTGAGCGCGGCGATCCCCGAGCACTGGGCCGGCCAGCGCAGCGATCCCAGGGTGTCGTTGCCCAGGCCCAGAGGGCTCATGCCGGTGGCGATCGCCACGCCCTCACCACCGCTGGAGCCGCCCGGTGTTCTCGAGCCGTCCCAGGGATTGAGCGTCGCCCCGTAGAGCTCGCTCTGCGTGTGCCAGCCGATGGCGAAGTCGGGCATGTTGGTCCGGCCGATCGGGATGGCGCCCGCGGCCTTCAGGCGCTCGACCGCCGGAGCGTCGAGCTTCGGGTAGGCCTGAGCCATCGCCCTGAGCCCGTGTGTGGTCGGTGTGCCGGCGAGGTCGAGGTTGCTCTTGACCGTGAAGGGGACGCCGTGCAACGGCGGCAGCTCCGCGTCCCCGACAACCTCGCCATCGGCCGTCTTCGCCGCCTCCAGCGCCGCTTCCGCCAGCACCACCGGGATCGCGTTCATCCGCGGGTTCACCGCCTCGATCCGCCTCAGGTGGGCCTCGACCACCTCCCGGCTCGAAACCTCCCTGAACCGGATGGCGGCGGCCAGCTCCATCGCGCCCAGGCGCCAGAGGTCGGCCTTTGCCCGGTCGATCGTGCTCATGGCCGCCCCGCCTGGGAAGGGGGATGGCCACCAGCTCCGGGCGCGGCGCCGTCTCCGGGTCGCCCCGGGCTCATGCCGCCGGCGCCTCCGGCCCCCCGCACCCGAGGGCATGGACCGGCCGGATCACCCCGCCACGGCGGGCGCGACACCCGCCGATCGCCGGAGCGGGGACGCCGGTCCTCCCGTCCAGGCGCCGGAACCTGATTCCCACGACCACCGGTCCGATCACGACTCCACTATGTCCGGGCACACGAGCCGCAGCCCTCTGCACGGTCAGCTTCGACCTGGCCATCGAACCGGGGTAGGGCCGTACTCCCCGCCCCGGAAGGGGCGTTGGCCCCGATCGGCCGAGCCGATGACGGTTCGGCGCCGGTCGGTGCGGCGGTCGGGACCCGCGTTCGGGCGCGGCCGGGCGATGGCCACCGCCGGGTCGCCTTCGAGAGGCGTCAGGACCATCACCGAGCGGAGAGCGAAGCCAGGGGGCCGTGGAGGAAGGGCCGGGGTCGGCGCCATCGTCGATCGTGGAGGCTGCGACGACGTGCCGGGTGTGGCACCGGGACGGCCTCGCGAACGGTTCGTCGCCGATCCAACGGCCGTCTTCCTTCTCGCCCTCGCCTCCGAACACCACCAATCGGTTGACGAGCTCATGGCCGGCGAGACCCCGACCGACCAGGCGGCCGCCGACCCGGACCTCGACCGGGGGGTGGTCGCCCGGTTCGCGCGCTGGACGGTCCCCCCGCTCGTGCTCGTCGACGAGAGGCGCAGACGGCCGCGCCGGTCCTGGTGGCCACCTGTCCGGCTGTCCCCGCCGTCCGGGCTCGGCCGCCCTGGAGGCTGAACGGTCCTCGACGCCGGCCGCAACCGGCCGTCTCGGGCTCGGGCGCGGCCCATGGTCTCGCTCCGCGGCGGCTGCGCTTCCCCTGGCCGTGCGCAACGCGCTCGGCCAGGTTCGGTGCATCCTCCGCGCCTGGACCTGCTGGCCGGCCGTGCGCCGCCGTAGGGTGAGGTGGGTGCTCGCCCCGGCGATGAAGAAGAAGGCGACGCTCAAGGGGTCGATGGACGAGGGCACGCCCTCGATGAGCGGCTGCGCTGGTCGTCCTTCAGCTTGCCGGTCGTGCAGCGAGAACGGCCGCAGCGAGCGGTCGACGAGGACGCCGAACACCGCGAGCGCCCGAAGCCAGTCGACCGGGTGGACGCACCGTCGGGGCCCGGCCGAGCGCGTCGCGGGCCGTCAGCCGATGGGGTGATTTCGCCCGCATCTCGCGCTCACCGTGCAATGGTGCGCGGGTCGCCGCCAGGGTCGTGTGGCCCGGTCGGAAAGGCGCTGCCTACCGGGCTGGACTCGCAGCGCGACCAGGGACTTCCTACGGAGGGTGGGGAGGAAGCGCTCGAGAACCCTGGTCGACCGACCTTTTCCAACCCTGTTCCCGGCGCCGCCGTCCGACGTCGGGGTCCGTAGCGATCAACTCGCCGACGGCTGCTGACCGAGCGAGCAAGCGTGCGCGCCCGGTGGCTGGCCTGGTCATGGCTTCGACTCCGTTACGCGGCCTCGGCGGAACGATGCGCAAACCCCGATCCCGAGATCGCGGCAATACCGATCGGGCCTAAGCGGCTGAGCCGGCATCGGGGGCCGCCTCCATGCCGCGAACCCGAGCAACAGGACGGCGACGCCGAGCATCAGGTACGACAACTCGGTCCACGAGCAGGCCCTGGGTGCGCGCAGGATCAGGACCTCGCTCACGATCCAGCCGAACAGGACCGGGTCGGCTGCGATGAAGGCGGCGACCGACCGCGGAGGCACGAACGCGACGACGGTCGCGGCCGTGGCGCCGCCGCCGACCAGGATCGCAAGGATCGGTCCTGGTCAGAAGTAGCTGATGAAAGGTGTTCCGTCCAGGAGGCTGGTCGGGAGGCGATCAGCCTCCAGCCCGGTGACGAACGCGATGCCACCGCCGATGGCCGTCAAGGCGACGAGCCCGTTCAGAGCCACCAAAGCGACGCGCCTTGGGGTCCGGGTTGGCCGCGCCCGGCACCTTGCCGAGCCGAACGTGCTGGTGGAGCAGCTTCGTCGTCCTCGTCGCAACGCCGCTGGTCCCGGCCGCCGGCGGCGACGCGATCCTCCAGCACATTGCCGCGCACCGGTCGGTCCATTGCCTTCAGCAGGCGCTCTGGCTGGCTCCCAACGTCCTGCTCGGCATCACCTTCCCGGCGCTCCGGCCAGTCCCCAAGACGTGAGCCCGCGCCGTGCCGCCATCGGGGGTGTGCTCGGTATCACGTCCTGGGCGCTGATCTGTCCGGCGACTGTCGGGGGAGCGCCCACGCTCGTGTACCTCAGCCACCACTACATGGCCCGTGGCCGACGCGAACCAGCGCGCCGCCTTCGCGGCGGCAGCCAAGGGCTTCGGCGCTCAGAACGTCACCCGGGTCGCAGCCGAGATCCTGGAGCATCGGCACCCTGACCATGCCCCTGGTCATGCTCGGGGGTGTCTTCTCCCGGAGCTCGACCCATCCGGGCATCACGACCGGCGTCGTCGGCATCGTGAGCGAGTCCCCGCGGCGCGTGCTCGGCGTCGGCCACATCTTCTACGGCCTGCCACTGCTCGTTCGGTTCATCGCAGTCAGCTGGGCACGGTATCGACTGGCCGGGCGGGAAGGCGGTATTGGGACGACACACACGGCAACGGGCGCCCGCCAGGCGGTCGCGAGCGCCGCTCGGTGCCGAACCGCCCAGCCATGGCAGTTCACCTGCGCGAGCGGCAAACAACGAGGCCGGAGCCAGCTCTGCGTGCCCGGTCACGCCGTTGTCCGGTGGCGAGCGAGCCGAACCCGAGGGGCTGATTCGACCTGAGCATAGGGGCGGTGACCTGCTCCACCTCGGTGAGGTGGAGCGGCTTCGAACTCGCTCGGTGAGGCCGTCACCGAATACCGTTCGGCCCCGCTTGGCGTCAAATGCTGAAATCCGGTCGGTTGATCGCTGGCCGCGCTCGAACGCTCGTTTCGAACGCAGATCGGCTGGAAATGGCGAGTCGAACGAGAAGTGGTCGGGGGCCCGGGATTTGAACCCGGGACCTCACGGTCCCGAACCGTGCGCGCTGCCGGACTGCGCCAGCCCCCGTGCCAACCGAGAGCGCCATTGTATCGCCTCGACGAGGCGAGGGCGCCGGTTCCCGCTCCGGCCGGGTCTCAACCGGCCTCGACCACCTCGGCGCCGGCGGTCATCAGGGTAGCGCTGGCCTCGGCGATCCGGGCCCCGTCGGCCAGCCGCTCCACCCGGGCGCTGGCGTAGACCAGCGAGCGGCGCACTCGGTCCACGCGGCCCACCACCCGCACCCGCTCGCCGGGCCGCAGGGGCTCCCGGTAGCGCACCTCCAGCCGCCCGGTCAGGCCGGGATGGCCGGCCTGCCAGCCGGCCCAGCCCACCGCCTCGTCCAGCATCAGCGCGATCACGCCTCCGTGCACCAGGCCCTGCCAGCTCTGGAATCGCTCCCCCAGCGCCAGCTCGCAGACCGCCTCCTCCCCCACCCGCTCGAAGCTCATCTGGAGGCCGTCCGGGTTGTGCCGCCCGCAGCCGAAGCATCGACCGTCGTAGGTCACCTCCACGCCGTATAACGGTAGCCATGGCAGTAGCGCTCGAGCACTTGCTGGTCGAGGATGCCCTCCCGGCCGTCCTCATCACGCTCAACCGACCCCGCCAGCGCAACGCGCTCTCCACCCCGCTCATGCGGGAGCTGACCGCCGAGCTGGAGCGGCAGAGCGCGCGGCCGGAGGTCCGCGCCGTGGTGCTGCGGGCCGAGGGGCCCGCCTTCTCCGCCGGCCACGACCTGAAGGAGCTGATCGGACGCAGCCTGGAGGAGGAGCAGGAGGTCTTCGACGTCTGCACCCGCATGATGGAGACCATCCAGCGCATCCCCCAGCCGGTGATCGCGGCCGTGCAGGGCGTTGCCACCGCCGCCGGCTGCCAGCTGGTCGCCACCTGCGATCTGGCCGTGGCCTCGGAGCAGGCCAGCTTCGCCACGCCGGGGGTCAAGATCGGCCTCTTCTGCTCCACCCCCATGGTGGCCCTGAGCCGCAACGTCGGCCGCAAGCGGGCCCTGGAGATGCTGCTCACCGGGCGGCCCATCGACGCCCGCACCGCGGCCGAGTGGGGTCTGGTCAACCGGGTGGTGCCGGCGGCAGAGCTGGACGCCGCCGCCCTGGAGCTGGCCCACCAGGTGGCCGCCGCCAGCCCGCTCACGGTCAAGATCGGCAAGCAGGCGTTCTACCGGCAGATCGACGTCCCCCAGGAGGAGGCCTACCGGCTGATGTCGCGGACCATGGCCGAGAACGCCATGACCTGCGACGCCCAGGAGGGGATGTCCGCCTTCTTGGAGAAGCGGCAGCCCACCTGGCGGGGCGTCTGAGCGTCGGCCGGCCCCCGGTCCGCGCCCGGCGACCCCGGGGGCCGGACCCGGGCCTCGCGCACCCTATCCGCCGCAGGACCAAGTGCCGGTGACGTGCAGCCCCACCTGGCCCGTGGCCAGGTCGATCAGGGTCGCGTCGAGCGTGCCCGACCGTTGCCCGACGTCGACACCGAAGGAGGCCGGCTGCCCCTGCCCGGTGGCCCAGACGGCGGAGCCGTCGGGCCTGGCCACCTGCACCTCCACCTGCGGCGTCCGGTAGGTCCCCGGCCCCCGGTAGTTGGGGACCACCACCACCACCTCGTAGACGCCCGATCCGACCTGGCCGTAGAGCGTGGAGGCCCAGGTGCCGGCGCGCAGGGAGGCCGGCCCGGTGCACTCGCTCTCCAGATGGGGATCGCCGGAGACGACCCCGACCATCGTGCCCTGCAGGTCGCCGGAGAAGGTGAGCGACTCGGTCCAGGCCGCCGCCGGGGAGGCCGTGACCGCCGGCGTCGGGGCCCGGACCGCGGCCGGCCGCGGGGCCGCGGGGAGCAGACCGCAGCCGGCTGCGACCAGCCCGGCGGCCAGCGCGCCGGGCAGCCGGCGGCGCCCGACCGGCGCCGCGGTTGGAACCCGAACCCTGGACATCTGGTCCTCCGCGACCCGCAACCATGCCCGCGCCCGACCGGGCGCTCCGCCCCGACCCCGGGCGCACCGGCGGTCGCGGCGCGTCACCATGATAGGCGTGGAGAATCGGTTGGGCGGAGATCGAAGCCGGGCCGTGCGCTCCCTGGAGGCGGCCTTCCTGCTCGACGGCGAGGGCCGGAGGCTCAAGGGGGCGACCGAGGTCTGGCTGGTGCGGCACGGCGCCTGCTACGACGGGGCCGCCGACCCCACCCTGGACGACCCCCCGCTCTCCCCGCGCGGGCGGGAGCAGGCCCGGCGGCTGGCGGCCCGGCTCGAGCGCGCGGGCTTCGACGCCGTCCACTCCAGCCCCCTGCGGCGGGCGCTGGAGACCGCCCGCATCGTCGCCCCCGAGGTGCGGGTGGACGATCGTCTGGTCGAGGTGGAGATCGAGGTCCGGGACGGGCACCTGGCCGTGGTCGAGCCGGCCGACCGGGTCCGGGAGCGCATGCGTGCCGCGGTCGACGCGGCCATCGAGGCCCATCCCGGGGGGCGGGTGGTGGTGGTGGCGCACGCGCTCGCCATCCTCGCCTACGTGACCGACGTGATGCGGCTCGACCTCGGCGGCCTGCGCCTGCTGCCCTACTACACCAGCGTGAGCGTGGTCCGCGCCCTGGGGGAGCGGCGGATGGTCGGGAGCCTCGCCGACGTGGCCCACCTGGAGGGGGACCCGCCGTGACCGGAGAGGGGAGGGAGCAGGTCTCGGCCCGCGAGGAGCGCCTCCGCTCCGACCTGGAGCGGGCGCTGGGCCGGCGGGTACGGTCGGTCCGACCCATGCCCGAGGGCCATTCCGGGTTCACCTACCGGGTCGAGCTGGACGACGGCTGGGCGGTGATGCGGGTGCCGCCCCCGGGCACCAGGGTGGCCGGCCCGGCCGACATCCCCCGACAGGCGCGGCTGATGGCCGCCCTGCATCGGCACGGGCTGCCGGTCCCCGAGGTGATCGCGATGAGCGAGGAGCCGGTGGTCGACGGCCGCCCCTTCTACCTGGTCGAGGCCGTGGAGGGCGAACGCATCGAGCGCATCGCCGGCGCCGTCGCCCACGAGGCGATCGCGGCCGCGGCGGTGGAGGTGCTCCGGCAGCTCCAGACGGTGCCCATCGCCGAGAGCGGCATCGGCCACGAGCCGCCCACCTCGCTGGGGGCGGAGATCGCGCGCTGGACCTGGCTGATGGAGCGGGCCCCGGCCGAGCTGACCTCGCGGGCGCCGGCCCTGGCCGAGCGCCTGGGGGAGCGGGCCCCGGTCGAGCGACCGCCGGTGCTGGTCCACGGCGACTTCCACTACGGCAACATGCTCTTCCGCGGCCCCCGGGTGGTGGCCCTGCTCGACTGGGAGATCGCCCAGCTGGGGCAGCCGCTCCTGGATCTGGCCTGCCTCAGCGTCGTGGCCAGGGCCAGCCGGTCGGGCACGGAGCAGGTGCCGGGCGGGGGAGCGGTGTCGGTGCCCGACGAGCTGCTGCTGCGGCTCTACGGCGGCGACGAGGGCGAGCTGCGCTGGTACCTGGCCCTCACCTACTACAAGTACGCCGCCATCTTCGGCTACAACTTGATGCTGCACCGCCGGGGCAAGCGACCCGACCCCGTCTACGAGAGCCGCACCACCACTATCGTGGAGTTCATCGCCGAGGGGCTTCGGCTGCTGGACGGGCGATGAGGAGGGATCGGCGGTCGCCGAGCCGGCGGACCGCGGGAGACGAGGAGACATGAGCTGGGATTTCTCGACCGAGCCCGAGTTCGAGCGCAAGCTGGAGTGGATGCGGCGTTTCGTGCGCGAGGAGGTCTTCCCCCTGGAGGTGCTGGACGTCGACGACCGGACCTTCATGCGCATCGTCCGTTCCCTGCAGCAGGAGGTGAAGCATCAGGGCCTCTGGGCCGCCCACCTGCCGCCCGAGCTGGGCGGCCAGGGGTACGGCCAGGTCAAGCTGGCCCTGATGCACGAGATCGACGGCATGTCGCCCTGGGCCCCGATCGTGTTCGGCAACCAGGCGCCCGACTCGGGCAACTCGGAGGTGCTGGCCCTCTACGGCACGCCGGAGCAGAAGCGGCGCTGGCTCCACCCCCTCCTCGAGGGCGAGATCCGCTCCGGCTTCTCCATGACCGAGCCCATGCACGCCGGCTCCGACCCCACCGTCATGTCGACCCGGGCCGTGCTCGAGGGCGACGAGTGGCGGATCGACGGCCACAAGTGGTTCACCACCAACGGCATGATCGCCGACTTCCTGATCGTGATGGCGGTGACCGACCCCGAGGCCCCGCCCCACCGCCGGGCCTCGATGTTCATCGTGCCCGCGGACACGCCCGGGCTGAAGCGGGTGCGCAACATCCCGACCATGGCCGGTGGCCACGAGCGCTTCGGCTACGGGCACGCGGAGGTCGTCTACGAGGGCGTGCGCGTGCCCCGCGAGAACCTGATCGGCGAGGTGGGGCAGGGGTTCGAGATCGCCCAGGCCCGCCTGGGGCCGGGGCGCATCCACCACTGCATGCGCTGGCTGGGCCAGGCGCGGCGGGCCTTCGACATGCTCTGTGAGCGGGCCCTGCAGCGAGAGGCCTTCGGCGGCCCCCTGGCCGAGAAGCAGACGGTGGAGAACTGGATCGCGGACTCCGCGGCCGAGCTGCAGGCGGCGCGCCTGATGACCCTGCACGCGGCCTGGGTGATCGACACCCAGGGCACCCGGGCGGCGCGCAAGGAGATCTCGCTGATCAAGTTCTACGGGGCCAGGGTGTTGCACGACGTGATCGACCGTGCCATCCAGATCCACGGCTCCTGGGGGTACTCGGGCGACCTGCCCCTGGAGGAGATGTACCGGCACGCCCGGGCGGCTCGCCTCTACGACGGTCCCGACGAGGTGCACCGACAGACGGTGGCGAGGCGCATCCTCAGGGACTACCGGGCCCCCGAGGGCTGGCTGCCCAGCGAGCACATCCCCAGCCGCCGGGAGGCGGCCCGCCGCAAGTTCGCGGAGCTGCTCGATCAGGCCGCGGCCAACCTGTAGCCTCCGCGCCCCCACGCCGGCTCGGTGGGCGAACTAGACTCTTCGACGTGGCACTGACGCAACCCGCGGCCGCCCCCGCGCGGCGGGCGGCCAGGCTCCAGAACCCCTACAGCTCGCTTCCGGACTGGGTCTACCCCACCTTCGTCGTCTGCGCGCTGGGTCTGTTCGGTCTCTACTCGATCTGGGTCGTCTTCTTCAACGTCCAGGGCCGCTTCGGCCCCTACCTGAGCCCCTTCTACTCGCCCGAGGTCAGGGTCTGGCTCATCCCACCCGCCCTCTGGGTGGCCTGGGCCCCGCTCGCCTTCCGGCTGACCTGCTACTACTACCGCAAGGCCTACTTCCGAAGCTTCTTCTGGCATCCGCGGTCCTGCGCGGCGAGGGAGCCCGCCCGGGGGTCGTACCGGGGCGAGACCGGGTTCTGGATCTTCAACAACTTCCACCGCTTCGCCTTCTATCTGACCGCCGCCCAGGTGGGCTTCCTCTGGTACGACGTGTTCACCGCCATCTGGTACCGCGGGGCCTTCCACCTCGGGCTGGGCGACCTGATCATGCTGATCAACGTCATCTGCCTCTCCGGCTACACCTTCGGTTGCCACGCCTTCCGACACCTGGCCGGCGGCGGCCTCGACTGCTTCAGCTGCCACCGGGCCCGGTATCGTCTCTGGAAAGGGGTGACGGTGCTGAACGTCAGGCACGACACCTGGGCCTGGCTGAGCCTGTTCACCGTGGGCCTGACGGACCTGTACATCCGACTCCTGATCTTCGGGGTCATTCCCCACGGAGCGTGGAACTGAGATGGCCGACGTCGCCTACGAGACCGTCGACACCGACGTCCTGGTGATCGGGGCCGGGGGCGCGGGCATGCGGGGCGCGATCGCGGCCGCCGGCGCCGGCGCCAGGGTCCTGGTGGTGTGCAAGTCGCTGCTCGGCAAGGCGCACACCGTGATGGCGGAGGGGGGCATGGCCGCGGCCCTGGCCAACGTCGCCCCGCTCGACAGCTGGGAGGTGCACTTCGCCGACACCATGAAGGGCGGCAAGCTCATCAACGACTGGCGGATGGCGCTGATCCACGCCAGGGAGGCCCCCGAGCGGGTCCTGGAGCTGGAGCGCTGGGGGGCGATCTTCGACCGCACCCCCTCCGGCCACATCCACCAGCGGCCGTTCGGCGCGCACACCTATCCACGACTGGCCCACATCGGCGACCGCACCGGGCTGGAGCTGATCCGCAGCCTCCAGGACAAGATGGTCCACAGCCCCAACGTCCAGGTGCACATGGAGACCACGGTGGTCAAGATCCTGACCCGGGACGGGCGGGTGGCGGGGGCGCTCGCCTACCGGCGCCAGGACGGCCGGCTCCTCGTCTACCGGGCCCGGGCCGTCCTGCTCGCCACCGGCGGCGGCGGCCGCATCTATCGGGTGACCTCGAACTCCTGGGAGTGCACCGGCGACGGCACCGCGCTGGCCTACGAGGCGGGGGCGCAGCTCCGCGACTGCGAGATGGTGCAGTTCCACCCCACGGGGATGGTCTGGCCGCCCGGGGTGCGGGGCATCCTGGTCACCGAGAGCGTGCGGGGCGAGGGGGGCATCTTGCGCAACAAGGACGGGGAACGCTTCATGGAGCGCTACGACCCCGAGCGCATGGAGCTGTCCTCGCGCGACGTGGTGGCCCGGGCCATCAACGCCGAGGTGGCCGCCGGCCGGGGCACCCCGCACGGCGGCGCCTACCTGTACATCAACCACAAGAGCCCCGACTACATCAAGCGCAAGCTGCCCTCGATGTACGAGCAGTTCCTCCACCTGGCCAAGGTGGACATCACCAGGGAGCCCATGGAGGTGGCCCCGACCATCCACTACTTCATGGGGGGTGTCAAGGTGGAGGCCGAGACCGGCGCCACCACCCTCCCCGGCCTCTACGCGGCCGGGGAGGTGGCGAGCGGGCTCCACGGCGCCAACCGACTGGGGGGCAACTCTCTCACCGACCTGCTGGTCTTCGGCAAGCGGGCCGGCGACGCCGCCGGGGCCTATGCGCTCGACCACCAGGCCCCGCTCCAGGTGGAGGAGTCGCAGGTGCGGCAGGCGATCGAGGAGCTGCTGGCGCCGCTGTCGCGCTCCGATGGGGAGAACCCGTACCAGCTGCAGGGGGCGCTGCAGGACGTCTGCACCGAGTACGCGCCCATCATCCGCGACGAGCAGGGCCTGCGCACGGGGCTGGACCGGGTGCTCGAGCTGACCGAGCGGTCCCGGCGCTGCGGCACCGGCGGGTCCAACGGACGGGCCTTCAACCCCGGCTGGCACACGGTCAAGGACCTCCAGAACATGCTGGTGAACGCCGAGGCCCTGTTCCGGAGCGCGCTGGAGCGCCGGGAGAGCCGGGGGGCCCACGCCCGCAGCGACTATCCCGACCTCGATCCCGAGCTGGAGAAGGTCAACATGGTGGTGGAGCGCAGGGAGGACGAGATGGCCTGCTTCCCGGTCGAGCGCGACCCCATTCCGGAGGACCTGGTGGCGATCATCGAGAAGAAGCACGAGAAGTACATCCCGGAGGAGTTGCGCTAGTGGAGGGCGGCACGGTCAAGGTCAGCGTCTTCCGCGGGGACACCGCCGGTGGCGAGATGGTCACCTACCCCGTCCCCGTGCAGGAGGGCATGGTGGTGCTGGACGCCGTGCTCTGGATCCAGGCCAACCTCGCCCCCGACCTGGCGGTCAGGTGGAACTGCAAGGCGGCCAAGTGTGGCTCCTGCTCGGCCGAGATCAACGGCTTCCCCCGGCTGATGTGCAAGAGCCCCATCGAGGAGTACGGGGAGGCGGTCGAGGTGCGGCCCATGCAGGCCTTCCCCGTCGTCCGGGACCTGGTCACCGACGTGAGCTGGAACTACCAGGTCAACGAGCAGATCCCTCCCTTCACCCCCAGCGAGACGGACCTCATGGACCCCGAGCCCTGGCGGATGCAGCAGGAGGACGTCGACCGCCTGATCGAGTTCCGCAAGTGCATCGAGTGCTTCCTCTGCCAGGACGTCTGTCACGTGCTGCGCAACCACGGCAAGTTCGACGACTACGTCGGTCCCCGCTTCTTCGTCCGCATCGCCAGTCTGGAGATGCACCCCAAGGACGTCCTCGACCGGCGGCCGCTGCTGAAGGGCCGGGCCGGGGTCGGCCTCTGCAACATCACCAAGTGCTGCACCGAGGTCTGCCCCGAGCACATCCACATCACCGACAACGCCATCATCCCGCTCAAGGAGCGGATGGACGACCGCTACTTCGACCCCATCCGCTTCATCGGCCGCAAGCTGACCGGGAGGTGACCGAGGGGGGAGCCTCCCTCCCCCCTTCGACGACCGGGCAGCGCCGCGCGTATCCTGATCGCCGGTGAGCGTCGGCAAGCCCGTCCGCCTCGCCTACGGGCGCGCCGGCCTGGAGGTCGAGGTCCCGGCCGGCGCGGACGTGCTGGAGCCGCGCCGGCGGCCGGCCCTGCCGGACGAGGCGGAGGCGCTGCGCCGGGCGCTCCGGCACCCGATCGCCTCGCCGGCGCTGCGCGACCTGGTCCCCCGCGGGGCGACGGTGGGCATCAGCGTCTGCGACGTGACCCGACCCTTCCCCGCCGCCCGCGTGCTGCCCGTCCTGCTGGACGAGCTGGACCACGTGGACCCCTCCCGGGTCACGGTCTTCATCGCCACCGGCACCCACCGCGCCTGCACCCGCGAGGAGCTGCGCGACCTGCTGGGGGAGCGGGTGCTCGCCGAGGTGCGCGTGGTCCAGCACGACGCCCTCGACCGCTCCCGGCACGCCCGGCTGGGGACGGTACCCGGCTCCTCCGTGCCCGCGCTGGTGGAGCGGGACTTCCTCGAGCAGGAGGTGCGGATCACCACCGGGTTCATCGAGCCCCACTTCTTCGCCGGCTTCTCGGGCGGCCCCAAGATGGTGGCGCCGGGCCTGGCCCACCTGGACACGGTGCTGGAGCTGCACTCGGCGGCCCGGATCGGGCACCCCCTGGCCACCTGGGCGGTCACCCGGGGCAACCCGGTGCACGACGCCGTGCGGGAGATCGCGGCCCGGGCCGGCGTCGCCTTCGCCCTCGACGTCGCCCTCGACCCCGAGCACCGGATCACGGCCGTGTTCGCCGGCGACCCGGCCCGTGCCCACGCCGCCGGCTGCGCCTTCGTCGCCGAGACCGCCACCGTGACCGTGCCCGAGCCCTACGACGTGGTGCTCGGGACCAACAGCGGCTACCCCCTGGACCAGAACCTCTACCAGACGGTCAAGGGCATGAGCGCGGCCGCCCGGATCGTCCGGCCGGGCGGCGCCATCGTCATCTGCAGCGAGTGCGCCGACGGCCTGCCCGACCACGGCAGCTACGGGCAGCTGCTGCGCGAGTCGGGCGGGCCGGAGGCGTTTCTGGAGCGGCTGCGGCGGCCCGGCCCCGCACGCCACGACCAGTGGCAGGTCCAGGTGCAGGCCCAGGTCCTGGCCAGGGCTCGGGTGCGGTTGCGGACGGACGGTCTCTCCCCGGAGCAGGTCCGCTCGGCCTGGCTGGAGCCGGTCGACGACCTCGCCGCCTGCCTG
Source organism: Candidatus Dormiibacterota bacterium (assembly GCA_035653475.1). Classification (GTDB taxonomy): domain Bacteria; phylum Chloroflexota; class Dormibacteria; order Dormibacterales; family Dormibacteraceae; genus CADDZO01. Next base: position 23,796 of record DASRBU010000500.1, read on the forward strand.
GCCGGGCTGCTCCGGGAGGCCGGGCCGGGGGCGCGGCTGGCGGTGCTGCCCCAGGGGCCGCAGACCATCCCCCGGCTCGCGGACTGACGGCGGCCCACCGCCCGGCGGCCGTGGCCCACGGCGGACCGTCGGGGAGCCGAGGACCCCGACCACCGGTCCCGCACCTTCCGTGGGCGACCGTGGCCCGACGGCCCTCCGACCACGGCTCGATGTGCGACGATTCGCGGCGAGGTGAGGGAGGACCAGACGGTGGGGAGGACCGCGGCGGGCACCGAGGCCCCGGCCCTCCCGCGCCTGCCCCCGCCGCCGCGACTGCCGGGCCGCGCCCGGCTCGGCCTCTGGTCTGCCGGCTGCCTCGCCCTCTGCGGTCTGGTCGTCCTGGCGGTGGTGGCGACGGGGTCGGCCGACGCCGCGGTCGCCGCGCTGGCCCTGCCCCTCTCGCAGCTCCCGGGCCCCCTGATCCGCCGGATACGGCTGCGGCACCTGGGCTCCACCCGCCGCCACCGGACGCTGGCCGACGACCCCGCCCTCGCCGCCCTGGCCTCGGGCCTCCGCCCCTACGGCATCCGTGAGCTGACGGTCCGCGCCGGCCCCACGCGCGGGCTGGCCCACGCCTACCGGTCCGGAGGCCGGGCGGTGGTGCTGGTCCACGAGAGCCTGCTCCCCCACCCCGAGCCGGCCGCGTTCTTCCTGGCCCACGAGATCGGCCACGTCGTCCGCCACGACTCCCTGCGCCGGCCGCTGGTGATCACCACCCTGCTCACCTGCTGGCTGTGCGGGTCGCTGGCCGCGCCCCTGGCCGCGGTCGGGCTGGTGCCGGTGGTGCTCCTGATCGCGGCCTTCAACTGGACGATGGAGCTGGACTGCGACCGCATCGCCACCCGCTGGGCCGGCCCCGGAGCGGCCGAGCGGGCGATGCGCGTGCTCCAGCTGGCCCACCGGCAGAGCCGGCGACCAGCCATCCTGGCCCGCCGCCTCTGGCTGACGCACCCCCCGCTGGCCCTCCGCCTGGCCGTGGTCAGGGGGGCGGGCGGCCGCACCTCCTGATCGATACGCCCTGGCCAGGTCTTCGCACGCGCGGCGGCGAGCCGGCGACGAGCCTCAGGCCCCGTCCCCGAGCAGCCGTCCCAGCAGCTCGTCGTCCCGGGGGATCAGGCCGGCGGCGGGGAGCCGGGTCAGCAGCTCGACCCAGCCGGGGTTGCCGGCGGCTGCCTCCCGCAGCCGCGAGCGGGCCTCGTCGAGACGCCCCGCCCCGGCCAGCACCACCGCCGCCCAGAAGGTCGGCTCGCGGTTCTCCCCCAGCGCGCGTTGCGCCGTCTCCAGGGCGGCGAGCGCCTCGGCCACCTCCGGCGACGCCCCGTCGAGCCTGCCCAGGGAACGCACCCGGTCCAGCGTCCGGGCCATCAGCCGCACCGCCCGGTCGCACTCCAGCAGCCGCCGCAGCTCGGCCAGCGGCTGGGGATGGTCGTCCACCCGCAGGTCGACCAGCCGGTGCTCCCAGGGCCGATCGCTCCTCTCGCCGTCCACGACCAGCAGCGCGGCCGACTGCCGCCCCCGGATGTCACCGCCCTCGGCCTCGGCCGCGTCCAGGGCGTCCAGCAGGCGTCCGGCCAGGTCGGGGGCGGCGCTGGCCCGATAGGCGGCGACCATGGCCTCCCAGACCGTGGCCCTGGCCATCATGTTGGCCTGGGCGCTGACCTGCTCGTCGGTGCGATGCCCGGCCATGGCGATGCACCGGGCGCCGGTGTGGACCGCCACCTGCCCGCCCGCGTCCAGCATCGCCACCTGCCGCACGGCCGGCATCGGGTCCTCGGCCAGCAGCCGCTCCAGGGCAATCGGGGCGGTGGCGCCGGCCCGCATCGCCTCCAGCCCCCGAGGCCCGTACCCGACCTCGACGAACGACTGGGTGGCCACCGCACCGACGCCGGCCTCGGCCCAGGTGACCACCCGGCCGGTGGCGAAGTAGTGCGACTGCACGGCCACGCCCATGGCCCCGGTGTCGGGGTCCCGGGCGACGATGGAGTAGGTCATGTCCGCCTCCCCGCCGGGCGACGAGGCCCGGCCTCGTGCACGCTCAGCCCCCCGTCGAACGCCCGCCGCATCGGCGCGCCGCCCCGCCCCGCGCCCGGCCCTGGTTCATCGGCTCCCGTCCTCCCCGGATCGTGGCCCATCGGACGGCGGAGCCGTCCGCCCATAGGGTATCCGGGAGACGTGCCGTGGAGAGGCCGGCGCCGCGGCCCGGGCCAGGCCGACGTCGGCCGTCCCGAGCTCGGTTCGGCGCCGGACCACGCACCCACGGCGCCATCGCCGGCGGGGCGGGGTGCCGGCGGCCGGCTTGGCCTCGGGCGACCGCGGCCAGCCCTCAGCTGGGTCCCCGCCGCGTCAGGCGCAGCCCCACCCGGTAGAGGTCGGGGATCCGGTAGCGCTGCACCTCCTGCTCGGTCCCCTCGTAGACCTGGAGCAGCCCCACCTCACGCGCGAGCTGCACTTCATCGGAGAGGTCCTCCAGGTCGGTGGCCTCGACCGGCGACCGCCCCAGACGCTGGAGCCGCTCGATCAGCTCGTCCAGCTCCTTGAACTCCTCGCGCAACGCCTCCACCGCCTGGTCCGAGACCGCACCCAACGACTCGATCAGCGCCCGCGGTCTGATCACACTGCGGTCGTACGGCGTCCGCTCGTTCTCGCGCCGCTCCCAATGCACCGCCTCGTGGCACAGCTGGAGCAACGCCCGCGGCCCGTGGTCACCGTTGCCGTCGGCCATCCGGTTCCATACCCAGTTGTACGTGAACGCCGTCTTGCCCCCGCGCATGCGCTCCCCGGCCAACACGTTCCACGCCCGCAACGTCTGCTCCGCGGACCACCTGGAGACAGGCCAATCACGGGGCACGACCTCGGAGATGAGGTCGTGGAAGGTGTCGCTACTGGTGACGGCCTGGGCGAGGGCGGTCTTGAGGTAGTCGGCCTGCGTGCGCCATTGCAGCCGCACCGTCCGTCCGTACAGGTGGGACTTGTTCTCGAATCGAAGCTGCCGCCAGATGTCCTCTCGCAACAGCACCTTGAAGCGATAGTTCCCGAGTCCCGGGAGCCGATCCAGAACGAAGGCGAAGAGCCCCTCGATGGCGAGGGTCCGTCGCCGGCGGTCCTCGGCGCCGTGCCCGAACCCGGTGTCCAGGCCGTCCAGCAGCAGGTAGCAGTCGCCCGGCGCGGTGGCGCCCAGGCGCTCCAGCCACTCCGAGGCGGTCAGCCCCACCTCCTCGATCCCGAGCGCCCGAACGACCGCGCCCACCAGCCTCCGCTCGGTGAGCTTTCCTTCCCGCAACGCACCGAGGTCTCGCAACGGTGCGGGCACGACCTCGGACCGCACCTCCGGCCGGGCCAGGTATGCGGACAGTGGGACGTAGAGCGCCCAGAACTCCCGCCACCCCCTTCCCGGACGGCCCACCTCCTCCTCGATCCTGCGGAAGGCGTCGGGACCCAGCACCCACGGATACCTCCCTCGCAGGCTCGCCGGAGCCAGCACCACCGCGGAGCAGTACCGGTCGTCCTCCGCGATCCGCCGGAAGACGGCGGTCTTGCCCGTCCCCTTGCGGCCCAGGACCAGCAGCGCGTCGGGCCTCAGCGCCGCCTCCACCACGTCCGTCTCGACGAACACCTCGTGGAAGCGGTCCTGGTCCTCGGCGGTGCCGGTGGAGAAGACCAGCTGCCCCAGCGCCAACCGCTTTCGCTCCGGCAGCCCGGGCACGCCCGGCTCGCCCCTGGTGGGCAGGAACCGCTCGACCCAGTCCGCGACCGGGGCGAAGTCGCGGTCCACCTCCTCGTCGCTCAGCAGCCCATCCGAGACGGCGATGACCTCTCGATAGGGAACGAACCGGGTGATCTCCTCGGGATCCGGTTCCCCCCGCCGGTCGTCGCCCACCCGGGCAAGCCAGTCGCCGATCCACTCCATCGCCCGTACCCGGTACTTCTCGGCCTGCCCGCCCCGACCCGAGGGGACGGGGGAGACCAGGAACCTGGGCTCAGGGGTGAGAGGTTCGTCGCCGACGCTCCGACGCGACCTGGCCGAGAGCAACGCCCGGACCAGCTCACCGGTGCCCAGGCGCGCCTGTGGGTGCGGGAAGAAGGCGATCACGGTGAGGTCGGAGACGTCGAACAGGAGCGGGGCGCTCAACGTGGCCAGACCGGTCCTGGCGTCGATGAGGATGGCCTCGGGCTTGAAGGGGAGCCCGTCGGCCAGCTCGATGAGCCGATGAAGGGGGTTCCGCTGCTCCCGGTACCAGCTCTCCGGATCGAGCAGGCGCAACTTGCGGGCGTAGTCGGCGCCGGGACGTCCGGCCGGCAAGAGGTAGAGCTCGTCCGACTCGGAGAGCCGGACCACGTGGTCAATCAGCTCGACGTCACCTCCCTGCTCCAGCTGGAGCAGCAGCTCGACCACGCCCCGATCCGGCCCCACCGCCTCCTCACAGCCCATGATGGCCGAGAGCCCGGGGGCCTCCAGGTCCATGTCCACGCACAGCACCGAGTGACCTCGTCGGGCCAGGGTCCGGGCCGTGTAGGCCAGCGCCGTCGACCTGCCCACCCCGCCCCGCAGCGAATAGAAGGTCACGACGAAGGGCAGGGGCAGGTCCTGGTCGAGGTCGGAGGCGAAGCGGACCGGGCGCGGGATGGCCCCTCTCGCCAGCGCCTCCGGCCACATGGGCACGTCCTCGGGCCCGACCTCGCGCGGCGGCCCACCCGACCACTCGGCCTCGACCGGGGTGAGCAGCTCGCACCATTGCACCTGGCTCTGGTCGATCCCGGCCAGCAGCGCCTCACGGCGCTCCCGACTCGGCATTCCCTCGAAGTCGGGCGAGACGACGTAGATCCGCCAGCCCGCATACGGATCGGCCACCACCCTCAGGTCCTGATCCTGGACACGCAACGAGCGGCGCGCGGCGTTGGCCAGGATCCGTGCCCGCAACTCCTCCCGCGATCTCATCGCCGTCCCCGGTGCGGTCTCCTCAGGTTCCTGAGCCGTCGTTGGAGGTAGCCGCAGAGCTCGATCGCGCCCCGGTAGAGCGCGGCCACGTCCTCTCCCTTCGGGAGCTCCGAGCGATAGCGGAGATCGGTCGACCAGGTGGTCACGAAGAGCTGACGATACCCCTTGAGGTCCTGCAGGCGGAAGCCCGCCGCCTCCCAGAGGCGACAGAGGTCGTGCCCGCTCGAGCCGGCACGCGGGACGTGTCTACCCAGCTCCTCCAGGAGCGCCTTCAGCCGGCACTCGATCGCGTAGCCAGCCATGTAGACGGCACCGCAGTGACGGTCGGCCTCGAAGAGCCGCTGGGCATCGGTGGAGCGTTCGTTGGCGGCGGCCAGGTACCCCGAGGCCCGTTCGCTCGGCATGGCGGAAAGCAGGCCTCAAGTGTAAAATGAACCGCCACCGGCCGGGCCAGTCGGCGATCCGACCGTCTCCGTCGCGCCATCGGCCGCTCGCGACCCGTCGAACCCAAAGCCCGCGGCCCCCCTGTCCCGGCCGCCGTCGGGCGACCGCGCCCAAGGTCAGCCCGTGGCCACGGCCGCGGGGCGCTCCAGCTGCCGGGCCAGCACCTCCCGCACCCGCGGCGGCTCGTAGCCGGGCCCCTTCAGCACCTTGCCGTCCGGACGCCGCGGGCACCGGGCGACGTCCCCCTTGGACATGTTGGAGCGGTGGATCTCGGCGAAGACGGGCTCGAGGTCGATGCCGGCCTCCACGGCGGCGCCGTAGACGACGTAGAGCAGGTCGGCCAGGGCGTCGGCGATGCCGACCAGGTCCCCGGCCTCGCCCGCGTTCCGGAACTCGGCCAGCTCCTCCTCGATCAGGAGCGTCCGCAGGCGGTGCACGTCCTTCCCGGGCCACGTCGGCCGCGCGTGGCGAACCAGGCCGAAGCGCTC
>DASRBU010000501.1:0-2686 GCA_035653475.1 Candidatus Dormiibacterota bacterium
CGAGGGTGGCTGGGAGGCCAGGGACCTCCTGGCCCACCTCTCCAGCACCCAGGCGGCGCTGGCGGCGGTGGTGGCGAGCGCGGGCGGCGAAGGGAGGGGCGGCGCGGTCGGGCAGCCCTTCGACCCCGACCGCTGGAACGCGTCCCAGGTCCGGCGACGACGCGAGCGCACGCCCCCCGAGCTGATGGAGGAGCTGCGCTCCGGCGCGGTCGAGCTGCAGGCGGCGCTGATGGCCGCCGGGCTCGAGGCCAGGACCTCGATCGGGCCCCAGGCCGGGCGGCCGCTCCGGGAGGCGCTGGAGCGCATGCACGCCCATCAGCGAGCCCACCTGACCGAGCTGCGGGCGGCGCTGGCGGCCTGAGCCGCCGGCGGGTGCCCGCCGGCCCCTCCTCCACCGGGCACGCCCGGTTGCGGGCGGCGAGGAGGGGCGGGGGCGTACTACCCTGCACTCACCGGTGGTCGACGAGGAACGACTCGATCGCTACGCCCGGCTGATCATCGAGGTCGGCCTCAACCTGCTCCCGGGCCAGGACCTGTTGGTCGACGCCCGCGTGGAGCACGCCCCGCTCGTCCGCCGCGTCGCCCTCGCCGCCTACGCCGCCGGCGCCCATCACGTCGACGTCCGCTACCTCGACGACCACCTCACCCTGGCCCAGGTGGCGCTGGCCCCGGAGGAGGCGCTGGGCTGGACGCCCCCCTGGCTGGTGCAGCGGATCGAGGACGCGGCCCGGCGTCAGGCGGCCCGCCTCATCCTGCACGGTCCCCCCGACCCCGACCTGCTGGCGGGCCAGGACGGGGCCCGGGTGGCCCGGACCCGGATGACCGAGCTCCAGGCCATCACCCTGCAGACGGTGAACGCCCGCCTGACCAACTGGTCGATCGCGGCGGCTCCGACCGAGGGCTGGGCCCGGACCGTCTTCGGCGCGCCGGTCCCGGAGCGGCTCTGGGAGGCCATCGAACGGGCCGTGCGCCTCGACGAACCCGACCCGGTGGTCGCCTGGCGACGCCACGTGGCCCGGCTGAAAGAGCGCGCCCGGCTGCTGGACGAGCGGCGGTTCCACGCCCTCCGCTTCCGCGGTCCGGGCACCGACCTGCTGGTGGGGCTGCTGCCGGTGGCCCGCTGGCTCGCCGCCGACCTCCGCACCATCTGGGGCCACCCGCACGTGCCCAACCTCCCCACCGAGGAGGTCTTCACCACCCCCGACCCGGCTCGGACCGAGGGCAGCGTGCGGACCACGCGGCCCTGGGCGCTGGGGGCGGTCACGATCGAGGACCTCGAGCTCCGCTTCCGCGACGGGCGGGTGACCGAGGCCCGGGCCTCGAGCGGGGAGGCCACGGTCAGGGAGCTCCTCGCCTCCGATCCCGGCGCCGGCCGCCTGGGCGAGGTGGCGCTGGTCGACGGCACCTCCCGGGTCGGACAGATGAACCTCGTCTTCCGCGCCACCCTGCTCGACGAGAACGCCGCCAGCCACATCGCGCTCGGCCAGGGCCTGGCCTTCGCCGTCGAAGACGGCGAGACCTCGGCCGCGGCCCCCGGCATCAACGTGTCCCGTCTCCACCTGGACCTCATGATCGGCGGCCCCGAGGTCGAGGTCGACGGCCTGGAGCCCGGAGGCGCCGCCGTCCCCGTGCTGCGCAACGACGAGTGGGTCCTGCGCTGAGCCCCGCCGTCGCCCCGCCGGGCCGCGGCTACCCTCCGCCCGAGGCGCGGCCGTGGCCGAGCGGGCAGAGGGCGACGTCGGTGTCCAGCTCCCGCGACAGGACCCAGGCGACGGGATGCGCGAGCGAGGGGTGACGGAGGCGGTGGGTGTGGAGCCCCAGCACCACCAGATCCGGGCGTAGCTCCTCGGCCAGGGCCCGGATGCCCCAGAGCGGCGTGGCGTGGACGCAGGCCGCCCCCGCGCCCGGCGGGGCCGGCGACCAGGGCAGCGCCGCCTCCTGGCCGGGGATGGCGACCTCGGGAACGTAGCCCAGGGCCCCGGCCATGGAGCAGGCCCAGGAGGGGACGGTGGCGTGACCCACCGTGACCCGGATCCCGGACCGGAGCGGGAGGCCGGCCAGCCGCCGAGCCAGGGCGGCGTTGGTCTCGGCCGAGTCGACGGCCAGGAGCACGTGGTGCGCCGGCGCCACCGAACCGCGATGTTGGATGTACACCGGACAGTGCTCCGCCGCCGGCCAGATCGCCCGGGCCGCGGCCCGCCAGGTGGAGGCGGCGACCACCAGGCAGCGCACGGCGTCGCCGGCCATACCCGCCACCAGCTCCCGCCAGTCCAGCCAGCGCGTGATCACGCCCCGGGTCAGGGCGCGCAGCAAGCCCAGCCCCGGACGGCGATCGGGGAGCACCGTCCCCACCAGCGGGGTGCCGGCCACCTCCGCCGCCAGCCAGGCCGCGCGCAGGACGCCCAGCTCCCCCACGTCGCCCCGGACCAGCACCGCCAGGCCCGGGGGTTCGGTCCCTCGCCCGCAGGTGGTCTCGATCATCCCTGGTTCCTCATCCCCTCCCGGGCTCTCCCCCTACGGTACCGCCGGAGGTCGCGGCCGGCCACCCACCGCGGTCGGGGCCGACCCCGGGCCGAAGCAGCCGCCCCGTCCCCCACCGGGGCCATCGGCCATACTCATCGCCCCCGGGACACGAGGCGGACGAAGGCCAGCAGGATCACGGCGCCCAGCGTCGCCACCACCAGGC
>DASRBU010000502.1:0-2019 GCA_035653475.1 Candidatus Dormiibacterota bacterium
AGAACCTGGCCGCGGTCGCCTCGCGGGTCCGCGTCGTCCGCGGCGACGTCACCGACCGCGACCTCGTGACCGAGATGGTCCGGGAGGCCGAGGTCGTCGTCCACATGGCCGTGGTCTGCCTGCGCGAGTCGATCGGGGACCCGCTGCGGACGTTCCTGGTCAACGACCTGGGCACCCTCAACGTGCTGCTGGCGGCCCGGGGCTCGACGCACCTGGAGCGGCTGGTCTACGTGTCCTCCTCGGAGGTGTACGGCAGCGCCCGGCGGACGCCCATGGACGAGGAGCATCCGCTGCGTCCCATGACGCCGTACGCGGCCAGCAAGCTGGCCGGTGAGGTGCATGCGCTCGCCTTCTTCCGGACCTATGGCCTGCCCGTGGTGGTGGTCCGGCCCTTCAACGCCTACGGCCCCCGCTCCCACCTCCGGGGGACGAGCGGCGAGCTGATCCCGCGCCTGGCGGCCAGGGCGCTGGCGGGCCGACCGCTGGTGGTCTTCGGCGACGGGAGCCAGACCCGCGACTTCACCTGGGTGGAGGACGTGGCCCGGGGGATCGCGCTCGCGGCCGAGTGCGACGTGCTCCTGGGCGGTTGCGTCAACATCGCTCGGGGGGAGCCGGTCAGCGTGCTTCGGGTGGCGGAGCTGATCCGGGAGCTGACCGGGGCCGAGGTGCCGATCGAGCATCACCCGGCCCGGCCGGGCGACGTGGCTCGGCACCACGCCGACGTACGCCGCGGCCTCCGGCTGCTCGGCTTCCGGGCCATGACGGCGATCGAGGAGGGTCTCGCCCGCTACCTCGAGTGGTTGCGTGGCCAGCCCGGCGATCCCGCCTCCTGGCTGGACGGAGAGGGGGTGATGAACTGGCATCCCGGCCCGATCGCGGATTGAGCGGCCGGATCGCCCTCACCGGAGGCGGCGGCTTCATCGGCTCCCACCTGACCGTGAGCCTGCACGCGGCGGGCGCCGAGGTGCTGCTCTTGGGGCCGCCGCCCCTGCGCTCGGCGGCCAGCCGGTCGCTGGTGGAGCGGGGTGAGGTGCTCTGGGAGGCGGACGCCCTGTCCCGTAGCCGGGCCTGGTTGGCGGTCCTGTTGAGGGGTACCCGTGCCCTCGTCCACCTCGGCTACCGGCCGCCGAGCGGGGCGGGGGCGCTGCCCATCTTGCGCGCCGAGCTCACCGGCAACGTGGTGGCCACCGCCCGGCTCCTGGAGGCGGCGGCCGACGCCGGCCTGGCCCAGGTGGCCTTCGCCAGCTCGGCCCAGGTCTATCCCCTCGGGGAGGGCAACCGTGAGGACGGCCCGGTCGCCCCGACCACGCCCTACGGTTGGGCGAAGCTCGTCCAGGAGGAGCTGGTCCGGAGCTGGTCCCGGGACCTGGGCCGCCCGGCGGCGGTGCTCCGCCTCACCACCGTCTACGGGCCCGGGGAGCCGGTGCGGCGTGCCATCCCGCGCTTCGTGAGCGCCGCCCTGGTGGGGCGGCCGCTGCGCGTCGACGGCCGGGGCGAGCATCGCTTCGCGCCCGTGTTCGTGGCCGACGTGGTCGCCGCCTTCCTCGCTGTCCTGCGCGCCGGGGCCGACGGGACCTACAACGTCGGCGGCGAGCCCAGGACCGTCCGGGAGGTGGCGGAGCTGGTGGTCGCCCTCTGCGGTGGCGGGATCCCCATCGAGGAGTCCGGGCTCCCCGCCCGCCCGGTGCCCCTCTGCGACCTGTCCAGGGCGGAGCGGACCCTGGGCCTGAGCCGGACGGCGCTGGAGGTGGGGCTGGGGGAGGAGATCCGCTGGTTCCGGGGGCGGCTCCCGGCCCTGCCTGCTCATCCCTCGGGGTCGGGACCGGCGGGTGGCCAGGTCCCGGGCGGGGCGTCGGTGCGGCCCCCGACCGGGTCCGGCTCCCGCCCTGTCCCGGCCGACCGGGACTAAGACCCAAGGCGTACGGGCGCGGGCCCATTGCGTGCGTCATGGGATGCTCCCTAGCGTGCAAAGAGGATCGTCACCATGAGGTGGCGCTTGATCGGACGGGTGCTCGCCAC
>DASRBU010000503.1:0-11658 GCA_035653475.1 Candidatus Dormiibacterota bacterium
CACATAGATCAGCTCTTTGACCTTGGGCTCCAAGACGCCGTTCCGCCAGGGCACCGAGGAGAAGGCCAGGTAGGCCTCGAAGAAGTCCGGCGCCAGCTGGAGCAGGCCGTCCCAGAACGCGTTCCAGTACCCGCGCGCAGCGATGAAGCGCTCCCGGAGATCGCGCTGTCGCTCCGTTAGCTCCACGTGGCTCACCTCCTCACGCCGTCGTCTCGATCTCGGCCAGCAGCTCGCCGGGACGGACGGCGGTCCCCTCGGGGACGAGGATGCGCGCCACCCGGCCAGCGACCGGAGCCTCCACCTCGCCCACGGCCTTGTCCGTCTCGATCGTGACCAGCACCTCTCGCTCGCGGACCTCCTCTCCCTCGCCGACCATCCATTCCTGGACGACGCCGTCCTCCATCGTCAGCCCCCAACGAGGCACGGTCACGGGCACCAGCTGCGTCTCAGCCATTCCTCACCGCCTCCTGGCAGGCGGCGGCGATACGCTCCGCCCCGATGAAGTACGCGGCCTCGAGCGTGGGCGAGAAGGGCACCGGTGTCCGGGGCGGGACGACACGCACCACCGGCGCCGTCAGCACGCCGCGCTCGGCGGCGCGGGCCGCCAGCTCCGCCCCCGGGCCGAGGAACCCGACCGCGTCGTGGACCACCACCAGGCGGCCGGTCTTGCGCAGCGAGGACTCCACGCACGCCCAGTCGAGCGGCCACAGCCAGCGCAGGTCGATCAGCTCGACGTCGACCCCGGCGGCCGCAGCCAGCTCGCAGGCCCGCATCGCCCTGGACAGGGCGCCCCCCAGCGATACGAGGGTGACGTCGCCTCCCCTCCGGCGAACCGCGGCCCGGCCCAGCCCGGGCAACTCCCCGGGGGTGACCTCGCCACGAACGTTCCACTGCCGCAAGCTCTCGAAGACGACGACCGGATCGTCGTGGCGGATGGCGACGCGAAGTAGGCCATAGGCATCCGCCGGCGTCGCCGGCATGGCCACCGAGAGCCCGGGCACGTGACCGAGCCACGCCTCCAGGCTCTGTCCGTGCTGTGGCCCTGTGCCCTTGCCGGCGCCAACCAGGGTGCGAACCACCAAGGGCACCTGGGCCCTGCCGCCGGTCATGAACCTGAGCTTGGCCGCCTGGTTGGCGAGCTGATCCAGGGCCAAGGTCAAAAAGTCGTTGAACATCACCTCGATCACAGGCCGCAGACCGGCCAGGGCGGCACCCACGCCCAGGCCGACGATCCCCAGCTCGCTGATGGGGGTGTCGCGCACTCGCTCGGGGCCGAACCGCTCACGCAGGCCTCGCGTGGCGCCAAAGGCACCGCCCGGAGCGCCAACGTCCTCGCCCACCAGCACCACCAGGGGGTCGTGCTCCATCTCCTCGGCCAACGCCTGGTTGATGGCCTGCCAGTAGCGCAGCTCGGTCACGGCCGCTCCTCGACGCCAGCCACACGCAGCATCGCCTCCGGGTCCAGAGGGGCGCTACCTTCGGCGAACGCCACCGCCGCCGTGACCTCGGCCTCGATCTCGATCGCCATCGCCTCCAGCCAGGTGGGGTCGGCCCATCGCTCGGCGAGTAACCGACGACTGAGGAGCGCCACCGGGTCCTCACGCCGCACCTGCTCCAGCTCCGCCCTCGATCGGTAGCGCTGGGGGTCCCCCTCGAAGTGGCCGTGCCAGCGAGGGGCGCGTGCAACCACCAGGGTCGGCCCCTCCCCGGAGCGGCAGCGCTCGACCGCCCGTGCCACCACGTCGTGGACCGCCAGCGCATCGGTGCCGTCGACCTCGGCGGCGGGCATCCCGTACGCCGCCGCCCGGGCGGCCACGCCGGGGCCGGCGGTGTGGACGGCAGTGGCGGTGAGCTCAGCGTACCCGTTGTCCTCGCACACGTAGACGACCGGCAGGCGCCAGAGCGCGGCCAGGTTCAGCCCCTCGTGGAACGCACCCTCGTTCGCTGCCCCGTCCCCGAAGAAGGCCAGCGCCACCCGATCCAGGCCCCGCACCTGGAAGGCGTAGGCGGCCCCGGCTGCGATCGGGATCCCGGCCCCGACGATCCCGTTGGCGCCCAGGACGCCACGCTCCAGGTCGGCGATGTGCATGGAGCCGCCCAGACCGGCACAGTAGCCGTCCCGGTAGCCGAACAGCTCGGCCATCATGCGGCCGAGATCGCCTCCCTTGGCGATGCAGTGACCGTGCCCGCGGTGGGTGCTGGTGATCACGTCGTCCTCACGCAGGGCAGCACAGGCTCCAGCCGCCACCGCCTCTTGACCGATCGAGAGGTGGACGAAGCCCGGCAGCCGACCCTGGGCGAACAGGCGCGCCACGGTCTCCTCGAAGCGACGGATGCGCAGCTGGACGACGTACAGGTTCCGGGCGAGGTCACCCCTCGGGTCGCGCCCGCTCACGGCTCGCTCCAGCGTGGCGCTCGCCGCTCGAGGAAGGCGGTCAACCCCTCCACCCGATCGGGGGTGGCGAAGTTGACCATCCAGCCCTCGATCTCAAGCCGGAGCGCGGTGGCCAGGGCCTGCTCGCTGCCATGGACGATCGCCATCTTGGTCTGGCGAACGGCGGTGGGGCTGTTGACGGCCACCCGCTCCGCCAGCTCGAGGCAGGCGGGGAGCAGACGGTCAGCCGGCACCACCCGGTCCACCAACCCGAGGTCGAAGGCCTGCCGGGCGTCCACCCGCTCGCCGGTCAGCATCAGTAGCTTCGCCCTGGAAGGGCCGAGCACTCGGACGGCGCGCTGGGTACCGCCCCAGCCCGGGTAGAGCCCGAGCTGCACCTCGGGGAAGCCCAGCACGGCTCGCTCCGAGGCGATCCGGAGGTCACAGGCCAGCGCCAGCTCGGCCCCGCCGCCCAGGGCGGCGCCGTCGATCGCCGCCACCGAGACCAGATGGCTGGCCGCGATCGCGTCCAGCACGCGGTGGCCGTCCTCCACGAAGCGGCGGCCCTCCTCCACCGTCATGTCGCGCATGGTCCGGATGTCGCCGCCGGCGGAGAAGACGCCGCCGGCCCCTGTGAACAGGATCGCCCGCAGACGCGGCTCCGTCTCCAGGCGGCGAAGCGCCTCCTCCAGCTCGGCCAGGACCGCCTGGTCGATGGCGTTGGCCGCCTCGGGGCGGTCGATGGCCAGGATGGCCACCCGATCCCGCCGCTCGAGGCGCCAGAACCGGAAGCTCACCTCACTCAACCTTCGCGGCCAACGTCTGACGGAGCGCCGCAGTCGCGGCCTCGTCCACGCGCAGCCCTTCGGGGTCGCGCTCCGGGTCCCCGACGACGACCACCCCGTAGTCACGGCGGGCGCCCTCGATGCTCACGTACCCGTCGCGGACGTCGCGCAACACCCGCCCAGGCTCCCGCTCCAGCGGATTGCCCCAGCCGCCGCCGTTGGTGAGGTACCGGAAGACGGTGTTGGACCTCGTCCTCCAGATCGGGATGCGCGCGAAGTAGAAGTAGCTCCCCTTCGGGTCGGGCCGGTACGTTCCTGGATCGAGCACCCCGGCAACCGGCGTCGAGCGCCGGTAGATCTCATCGTCGACCGGCACCAAGTCTCGCTCCGCGACGACATCGAAAGCCTCCGGCTCGAAGACCCAGGCCCCCCCGGTGGCCCCGTCACAACCACCGTAGACGCCGATCCCGCTCGGACGCTTGCAGTGGAGCGGCATCGAGTACTGCTCGGCCTCGGTCAGCCAGAGCGTGTCCTTCACGACCGCAGCCCCTCCACGGTTTCGCCCCGCGCCGCCCGTGTCGACCGCGTACTCCTTGCGCAGGACCACGGTCGGGAAATCCGACTCGATGGCCTCGGTGGCCGGGTCCAGGTTGTTGGCTAGATAGAAGACCATGTAGCTATCGGCGTCACCGTGCTTGGTGGCGCCCCAGGGGCCGTGCTCCCCCCCGCACTGGGCCATGGTGACCCAGGGCGTCCCGTCCGGATGCACGCCATTGGCGTTGTGGATGTTGAGCGAGCCGTAGTCGCCCCCCACCGCGTTCTCGCCCAAGGCGTCCTTCAGCGCCCGGAAGATGGCCAGCAGCAAGGGGGCCGAGCTCTCCCAGTAGAGGAAGATGGCCCCCTCGGGCGGGAGGGCGGAGACGAAGGTGCCGGGGGGCAGCACGATGTCGATGGGCCGGTAGGTCCCTGAGGTGAAGGGGCTGGTGGGATCGAGGAGGAACTTGAACGCCACCCCGACGGCGGTCTTGGCGTCGAGCCAGCCAGCGTTGATCGAGGTGCGAGCCTGTCGCGACGAGCCGCTCAGGTCGACCTCCGCCCGGCCGCCCCGCTTGGTGATCCTGACCTTGACCGTGAACTCCTCATGGTCGTCGACGCCGTCGCAGTCGATGGCGTCCTCTCCCTCGTAGACCCCGTCAGGGATCCGCTCCAGGGCCTGGCGCATCGTCTCGGCGGACACGTCACAGGCGTAACGCAGGCCGCCCAGGTACGCCTCCACCCCGTATCGGTCGATGGTTTCGAGGATCAGTCGCTCGCCGAGGACGAGGTTTTGGTAGATGGTCTTGATGTCCGGGAGCATGAGGGCGCCAAAGCGGGCGTTGTCGAAGATCAGGCTGTAGGTGGATGCGACCGGCTCGTCACCGCGGTACAACCGCATGGGTGGGATCACCAGGCCGTTCTCGTAGACGTTCTTCTTGGTGCCGCTGAAGCCGGCCGGAACCACCCCGCCCATATCCAGCATGTGCGCTTGCAGGTTGACGAAGCTCACGATCTTCCCCTGGTGGAAGACCGGACGGATGAAGCAGATGTCGTTGACGTGCGTGCCGATGCGGTACGGATCGTTGCAGATGAGGACGTCACCCGGCTCGAGCCGCTCCGGGCCGTACTCCTCGACCGAGTTGCGACAGGCTTCGGCCATGGTGCCGAGGAACAACACCAGGCTGTTGCTGACCGCGGACATGGGGTAGTTGAGCGAGGGGGGGCCCGAGATCGTGGCCGCGAAATCGTACCAATCCCTCAGGATGATCGAGAACGCATTGGTGAGTAGCCCACTGCACATGTGCTGAACGATGTAGCGATACCGACTGGCCAGCACGGTGGCGGTGAAGCGATCACAGTCGTAGATGCTCTGGAATTCCTCTTCGCTGAGATCCCTGAGCAACTTGCTCGGGATCAGGTCGATGGTCTCACTCATCGGAACCAACCATTCGTGTCTCAGATCTCAAGGTCTGTCTCAGCTCTCAGGCCCTCTCGATGACGATCTCGCCATACGTCCCCACCGAGGCCAGGTGGGCGGCCGGGACGAACGTGGTCGAGGTCGCCTCCCGGATCACGGCCGGACCCTCGATGCGATCGCCTCGCCGCAGATCGTCCCGCCGGTACTCTCGGGCGACCACCTCGCCCTCGTTGAGGTATCGCAGCCTCACGACCCCGCTGCTCTCCACCGCGCGACCGTCACGTCCAGCGAGGGGGGGGTACGCGACCTTGTCCGAAGGCACCACCACCTGCACGCGATAGGTGACGCCTTGGACCGGGATCGCCTCGAAGCGGTTCCCGGTGCGTCGCTCGTAGACGTCGTGGAAGCTCGCGACCATCTGTCCGATCGCCGCCGGTGTGATCGGGCCCTCCGGCACGTCGACGAACGGGGTCTCCCAGGTCTGCCCGAGGAGCCGACCGTCGAAGCTGCGCACCACCCTCACCCGACGTCGGTCGACCTTGATCCGCGAGAGCAGGTGCTCCTCCATCGCTCGGTACACGCGGTCGATGGCGACCGCCGCCTCCGGGGTGAGCACGGTGTAGGCGCTGCGGCTGTCGGCGTAGACCAGGTCCGAGCTCAGGAGCCCGAGCGCGCTGAACAGCCCCGGATGGGGCGGCACGACCACGCGCCGGACATGGACCAGATCCATGATCGAGGGGAGGAGCATCGGGCCCGCCGCCCCGTAGGCGACCAGCGTGTAATCGCGCGGATCGATACCGTGCTTGATGGCAACGTCGACCAGGCCCTCGGCGATGTTGTTCAGGCCCATGTTCCAGGCGTACCCGACCCGCTGGGCCAAGCTCAGGTTGCACTCCAGCCGATCGAAGGCGGCCCACGCCAACTCGGGCTGGAGCCTCATCCGCCCGCCTGCGAAACGATCGGGATCGAGGATCCCCATCAGCAGGCAGGCATCGGTCAGGGTGGGCTCCGTGCCCCCCTTGCCGTAGCAGGCGGGCCCGGGGTCGGCACCAGCGCTCTCGGGACCGACCTTGATCTCGCCGGCGCCGGTGACCGTGACGATGCTGCCCCCACCCGCCCCCAAGCTGGAGATCTCGTTGGAGAGGGCGTTCACGACCAGGTCGTGCTCGAGCTCGAAGGTGGTGTTGACGAACGGCCTGCCCGCGCTCACCACGCTGATGTCGCACGACGTGCCGCCAACGTCCGCGCAGATCAGGTGTTCCTCACCGATCAAGCGACCGAAGTGGGCGCTGGAGACCGTGCCCGCGGCGGGGCCGGCGAAGACGATCCGAAACGGGTGCTCCATGGCGAAGTCGGCGGCGACCAGCATCGCCGCGCAGTCGGCGAAGTTGAGATCCCCACCAAAGCCGAGCCCCCGCAAGCCCTCACCGAGACGCTCCGCGTAGGCGGAGTAGATGAGCTTCATGAAGACGTCAATGACCGTGGTCGAGGCCCGAGCGAACTCTTTGGCCAGCGGCGACACCTCGCTCGAGATGGAGCAGGCCACGTGCCCGCCCAGCTCCTCGACCACCAGCTCCCGCAGCCGCACCTCGTGCCGCGAGTCGACGTAGGCGTTGATCAGGCAGATGGCCACCCCCTCCACCTGGCACCGCCTCAGCACCCGCAGCTGCTCTCGGGCCTGCTCCTCGTCGAGCGGGATCAGCACCTGCCCGGAGCTGGTGATCCGCTCGCGAACGCCGCGCCGGAGGTAACGGGGGACGAGCGGAGCTGCTGCGTCGCCGAACGGTCGACGCCACGAGGGGTCAGTCAGCGCCTCGAGCGGCCGCCAGGTCCGCCCGATGTCGAGGATGTCACGGTGTCCGAGGGTGGTGAGGAACGCAACCTTGGGCAGCCGCCGGGTGATGATGGCGTTCAGCCCGACCGTGCTGGCGTGGTTGAAGACCGCGGCTCGCTCCACGCCGAGCATGGCCGCTCCCTCCAGGACTGAGTGATCGGGGGCCTGCGCATCGCTCGGGACCTTCGCCGTGTGGATCTGGCCATCTCGCACGGCGACCACGTCCGTGAAGGTTCCCCCCACGTCGACTCCCAGCATCCTCCGCTCCTCCTTGCGATCCCTCTCTTCCCGGTGTTCTCCAATGGGTCCTCGACCGCTCCCGCCTGCGCTCCCGCTCAGAGCGCGTCCACCAGCAACGTGATGGGCCCCAAGCGCGACCAGGGAGCGCGCGAGACGGAGTGCAGACACTCCTGACACTTCACGACCTGGAACCATCCCCCCTCGGAGAGCACCGGATAGCGCCGCAAGTTGCTGGCGCCGCACTCGGGACAGGTGCCCTCCACACGTGCTCTCTCCACGGAGAGGGTCGGCTCTTGTGGGCGCGGGTAGCTGCTCACCCCAGACCTCCTCATGCAGGTGATGGAGCCACCAGGACGCGCAGCGGCGCCCTGGGATCTCTGAGCGTCCGCTCGAACCCGTCGGGAACGATCCGATCGAGGTCAATGACCTCCCCGAGCAGCGGTTCGGGATTCACTCGGCCGTCGGCCATCAGGCCCAGGACACGCTGGTGGTCGAAGCGATAGCCGAGGACGCCGACCACGCGGCGCTCGAAGTAGACGAGACGATCGAGGTCGACCGAAGCCGGCCGGTGGGCAATCCCGCAGAGCGCGACGGTGCCCCCACGTCGGCTGAGCTCGACCGCGAGCGGGAAGGCGCCAGGGCTGCCGGTGCAGTCGATCACGAGGTCGGCACCGATCGAGCCGGTACGGCGGAGCACCTCCCGCCGCACTCGCTCGTCGTTGGCATCGAACGCCTCGGTCGCGCCCATGCGCAGGGCCAGGTCGCGACGCGAGGGAAGCGACTCGAGCACCAGCACCTGGCCCGCCCCAGCCGCGCGGGCCATGCAGGCGGCGGCAGCTCCGATCATGCCGTAGCCCATCACCACCACCGCGTCGCCCGCCCGTAGCCCTCCCTGGTCGATGGCGTGTAGACCGACCGCCAGCGGTTCGGTGACTGCAGCCCATCGGTCCTCCACCGCCTCCGGCACCGACTCCAGGACGTAGGCCGGCACCACGAGGCGGTTGGCGAAGGCGCCGTCGGCGTGGAGCCCCACCGAGGCTCCCAGACGGCAGAGGTTGTACTCGCCGCGCCGACACCAGCGGCAGCGATGGCAGCGCAGGCAGGAGTCTCCGCAAACACGATCTCCCACATGCACGGCGTCGACCCCCTCCCCGACTGCGAGCACGCGCCCCACGTACTCGTGACCGAGGATGATGGGGGCCTGGCGTCCGGTCAGCCGATGGGGTCGGGCCACAGGGATCATGTGGGGACCATCCCGGTACTCGGCCACGTCGGTGCCGCAGATGGCGGCCAGGTGCACTTCGACCAGCACCTCTCCCGGATCCAGAGCCGACGGCTCCGGGCGCTCCTCGACCCGAACGTCGCCTGCCCCGTGCCAGACCGCCGCCCGCATCAGCATCCCAACTGTCGCGCGATCACGAGCTGCTGGATCTCGTTGGTCCCCTCACCGATCTCCAGGACCTTGGAGTCGAGGTAGAGGCGGGCCACCTTGGAGTCCAGCACCCAGCCGTAGCCACCGTGGATCTGCACGGCCTCGTTGACGACTGCCGTCGCCGTCTCGGATGCGACCAGCTTGGCGATGGCAGCCTCCTTGGTGTAGGACCGTCCCTGGTCGTACCGCCAGGCGGCCTGGTAGGTCAGGAGCCGGGCGGCCTCCACTGCCGCTGCCATCCGGGCCAGCTTGAACTGGATGGCCTGGAACTTCGAGATGGGCTGCCCAAAGGCCCGACGCTGTTGGGCGTAGGCCATGGCCTGGTGCAGCGCCGCCTGGGCCAGCGAGACTGCCAGCGCCGCCACCGAGATGCGGCCAGCGTCGAGTGAGGCCAGAAAGGCCCGCAGGCCGCCGCGCCCGTCCCCCAGCACATGGTCACGGGGCAGCCGAACCCCATCGAAGATCTGCTCGCGGGTGTCCAGGGCATGCCACCCGACCTTGTCGTACGGCCTGCCCTGCGAGTAGCCAGGCGTGTCCTTGGGCACAACCACGGCCACGAATCTGCCCTCCGGGTCCTTGCCCAGCGTCACCACCCCGTAGCTGATCTCCGTTCCGGCGTTGGAGATGAAGGTCTTCCGCCCGTTGAGGACCACCTCGTCGCCGTCGTAGGTGATGCGCGTCTCCATGCTGCGGACGTCGGAGCCACCGTTCGGCTCGGTCAGGGCGAAGGCGCCCAGACGCTCCCCTCGCGCCAGCGGCTCGACCCAGCGGCGCCGCTGCTCCTCGGTGCCGTGGTCGAGGATGGGCAGGGTTCCGATGGTGCAATGGGCGTTCCAGCCCGCCGCCAGCGACTGATCTCCCTGACCCAGCTGCTCCATGGCGACCACGTAGCCGACCATGCCCAGGCCCGAGCCACCGTAGTTCTCCGGCACCAGTGGGCCGCAGAGGTCCAACTCGCCCAGCTGTCGGAAGACCTCGCAGGGAAAGCGGTGAGCCCGGTTCCACTCCTCCGCGCGAGGCGCGATCACCTCCTGAGCGAAGTCTCTGCAGAGGGCCTGTAGGGCCCGGTGCTCCTCACTGAGTTCGAAGTCCACGCTGCACCATCCTGTCGCCTGGTCGACCGACCGGTCGGTCGATTCGCAGTCTACCTCTGGGAGGCCAATCCGTCAACCCGATGGGGCAAACGAGTTTTAAAAGCAGAGCGGCGTGCTTCACTGGTCGACCGACCAGTCGGTCGAACCAGAAGACGCCCAGCCGGCGGTTGCGGATTGGGAGGGGACCTCCGTGCCCCCTTGCCCAGCGGCCTTCTGGGCAGGAGCGGCCCGAGCCGGTCGCCGCGCCGGGGTCGGTCGGGCTCAGTATGCCGCTTCCAGCAGCTCGATCACCTGGTCTCGGTCAACGGTCACTGGAGAGAAGGCGACGACCAGGTCGGCCATCGCCGCTTCCGCGATGGCGGGAAACTGGTCCCGGCTCACGCCGAGCCCAGACAGCCGATTAGGTAGGCGCAGGCGAGCGACGAGCCGCCGCACACCCTCGGCAGGCCCCCTCTCGGCGAGCGTTCCCATCGCGGCGGCCAGCCTGGCCAGGCGTGGACGGGCCTCTGGCAGACGCTCCGCGACCAGATCGATGACCGGCGGCAGCATCACGCACGAGGTCACACCATGGGGCACGCCGCAATGTCCTCCCAGCTGATGGCCGATGCCATGACTGAGCCCGAGTACGACGTTGCTCACACCCAACATCGAGAGCCAGCTTGCCAGCTGGCACTGGAGCCTGGCCTCCAGGTCGTCGGGGTCGTCCGCGCAGTGAGGCAAGAACTCGAACAGCATCTCGAGGCCATGCAGGGCAGTGGCGTCCGTGACCGGGGTCGGATTCCGGGAGAGGTACGCCTCGACGCAGTGGTCTACCGCGCGCACACCAGTGCTCGTCCACAGATCTCTGGGCGTGCTTCGTGTGACGGTTGGATCCAGGATCACGACCTGCGGTGCCAGGCCCGGGGCCATGGAGAGATGCTTCACTCTTCCGGCTGTATAGCCAAAGATGCCGTCGTACTCGGCGGCCGAGAGGGTGGTCGGCACGGCCAGGTGAGGGAGAAAAGCAGTAGGATACGGTCGCTGCGTGATCCGGCTTGGATACTCGAACACGGTTCGGTACTCGAGCAACTCCTGGCCCGTCGTGCAGCCGGTGGCCAGCGCGGCGGCGACTGCCTTGGTGGAATCGATCACTGAGCCGCCCCCAAAGCTCACCAGCGCGTCGGGGTGCGCTTCTGCAACTGCCCGGATGAGGGGATCGAGGCTCTCCACAGGTACGTGCTGTCGTGTGCCGCAAGCGATCCCGGCTAGGCGGCTCTGAAGAAGGGCTCGGAGGCGCTCCATCGCCTCCGAGTTCAGCAAGGATTGCGTGGTCAGGAGGAACACCCGCTCAACGCTTCGCTCCGTGCAGAGGGAGGGAAGCCGATCGACACTGTCCTGTCCGTAGACGACGGCGCGTGACAGGGTCTCGTCGTACGCAACGACCGGTCGCAGAGGATATTGATGCTGGCTGCTCATCGGCGCCTGCTCCAGTGCCCCACCGATCCCAATGAGGATGAGACTGTCAACTGTCCGATGCCCACTCGGATGGCCAATAGGTCTAGGCGCCATCCGAGTCCGAAGCGTCTCCCATGCAACGGCCAGGGCAGTCGCGGGTCGTCTCCTGTAGTGTATCGATGACCATGATGGCTACACCTCCTGACGGTACGTTCGATATCTGCCTGGAGTCGGTGATCGGTCCTCCGGTACTCACACACGCTCTCCCGCGCAGAGCGGCAAGCAACCGCACACCGTCGGCTCGATGTTGCGGTTGAAGAGCAGGATCACGAAGGCCACCGCGGCCACCCCGACCAGGAAGACCAGCAGAGCGGCGGTGGCGCCCAGGGTCTGGAGGATCCAGCCCGCGGCCAGGGTGTAGACGACGAAGCCGGCCCAGACCCACTGGCCGACGAAGTTGGAGCCGGTGCCCCTGACCCGGGTCGGGAACGACTCCATGATGTAGGTGATG
>DASRBU010000504.1:0-8439 GCA_035653475.1 Candidatus Dormiibacterota bacterium
GGAGGCCGCGTCGGAACTCGGTGTTGGCCACCGCGTCCGCGATCACGTCCAGGGTGGTGGTGATGGGGACGCCGGCCCGGGCCAGGGTGGCCAGCGTGCGCAGGCAACGCTCGACGATGGCGTAGCGGACGATGGTTCCGACCAGCGGCAGCTTGAGAACCAGCGGGTCGACCCGCTCCCGTCCGCCCGGCGTCCGTGCCCAGGCGATCCCGGTGCCGACGACCACGACCGTGCCGCCCAGGAGGGCTGGGAGGTGGTCGTGGCCGAAGTCGCCCAGGGCGAGCAGGGCCTGGGTGATGGCCGGGGGACGGCCCCCGAGGTCCGCAAAGAGGTGGGCGAAGGCGGGCAGCACGAAGCCGATCAGGACGCCGACCACCGCCACCGCCAGCGCCACCACGATGGCGGGGTAGATGGCGGCGTTGCGGGCCCGGCGCACGGCGCCCTCCTCCCGGCTCATGTGGACGGCGAGCTGGCGCAGGACCTGGTGCAGCTCGCCGCTCGCCTCCGCCGCCCGGATGGTGCCCACGTAGAGCCGGGAGAAGATGCGTGGGTGGCGGGCCAGCGCCTCCGAGAGCCCCACCCCGGCCCCCAGATCCGTCATCATCCCCTCCAGGGCCTGCCGCATGGAGCGGGACTCCGCCTGCTGGCGCAGCACCGCCAGGCCATCCAGGATGGGGATGCCGGCCCCGGCCAGGGCCGCCAGCTGCCGGGTGAAGATGATGATCTCGGACCGGCCGACGCCGAAGAGGTTGGGCAGCAGCTCCTGCAGGCCGGGGGGACGCCGGCGCCGGCGGATCTCGACCACGTGGAGGTCTTGGTCCCACAGCATCCGCTTCACCTGCTCCGCCGACTGCGCCGCCACGGAGCGGCAGAACCGTCGCCCGGCGGCGTCGTAGACCACGTAGCGGTAGAGCGCCATCAGCTCACCCAAAGGCAGCGAACGACCTCCGAGAGCGTGGTCAGGTCGTTCGCGACCTTGCGCAGGCCGTCCTCCCGGAGCGTGCGCATGCCCTCGCGCAGCGCCTGGGAGCGGATCTCCTGAGTCGAGGCCCGCAGGCCGATCAGGTGCTTGATGGGCTCGCTGACCGCCATCACCTCGAAGACCCCGATCCGGCCCCGGTACCCGGTCTGGGCGCAGTGCACGCAACCCCGCCCCCGGTAGAAGACGGTCTTCTCCGGATCGCCGTGCTCGAACCACAGCCGGCGCTCCTCGGCGCCGAGCTGGCAGGGCTGACGGCAGTAGGTGCAGATGCGCCGCACCAGCCGCTGGGCCACCACCCCGACCAGGGCCGAGGAGGTGAGGAAGCCCTCGATCCCCATCTCGCTGAAGCGCTGGATCACGCCGGCCGCGTCGGTCGCGTGGAGCGAGCAGAGCACCAGGTGGCCGGTCAGAGCCGATTGCACGGCGATCTCCGCCGTCTCCCGGTCCCTGACCTCGCCGATCATGATCACGTCCGGGTCCTGACGCAGGATGGCCTTGAGCCCGTTGGCGAAGGTCAGGTTGGCCACCCGCCGGATGGGGATCTGGTTGATGTTCTCGAACGTGTACTCGATCGGGTCCTCGATGGTGGTGATGTTCTGGCTGATGGGGTCGAGCTCGTTGATGGCCGCGTACAGCGTGGTGGTCTTGCCGCTGCCGGTCGGCCCGCTGACCACGACCAGGCCGAAAGGCGAGCGCAGCAGCCCGGCGAGGCGGTGGTAGGCCTCGCCCTCCAGCCCCAGCTGGTCGAGCCGGAGCAGGGTGCGGCTCTGGTCGAGCAGCCGGAGCACGACCTTCTCTCCCCACTGGGTCTCCATGGTCGAGACCCGCACGTCGACCGGGCGACCGTCGCTCTCGAACCGGAACTGGCCGTCCTGGGCGCGGTGTCGATCCACGATGTCCAGGTTCGCCATCACCTTGAGGCGGGAGGACAGCGAGGGGGCGATGCTCTGCGGCAGCCGCAGGCGGTCGGTGAGGATGCCGTCGATGCGGAAACGCACCCGCAGGTGGGTCCGTTGGGGCTCGAGGTGGATGTCCGAGGCCCGGTCCCGCAACCCCTGGGTGATGATCAGGTTGACCACGTTGACGACCGGCGACTGCTCGTCGATGCCCTGGAGCACGGAGCGGGCATCCGGGCCGGCGGAGCGTTCCAGACGCTCGGTGAAGGCCCGGACGTGTGCCTCCACGTGCTCCAGCACCTCGTAGCGCTCCTGGATCGCCTCCTGGATCTCGGCCCGCGGCGCGCCCAGGGCGCGCACCCGGCGCCGCGCCAGCACCCGCAGCTCGTTGAGCATGGCCTCGTCGCCGGGGTCGGCGCAGGCCACCACCAGGGTCTCGCCCTCCAGCTGCAGGGGGACCAGGTCGTTGGCGGCCGCGTACGACTCCGGGACCAGCGCCAGGGCGTTGTCCTGGCTGGGGGTGGTGCCCAGGTCCACCGTGGGCCAGGGATGACGGCTCGGGAGCGAGGGCGTGACCGGCCCTTCGGGCCTGCCCGAGCCCGCATGCCCGGTCATGCCGGCATGATGGTGGGCCGGCCCGGGGGGGAGGAATGGGCATCGCTCCCGTCCCGAGGCCCGACGTCCCGCTCAGGACCGGGACCCCGGTCCCGTGCCGTCGGGCGTCAGTCCCAGACGGGCGGCGCAGAGCATGGCCTCGGTGCGGCTGCGGAGCTTGAGCTTGCGGTAGATGCTGGCCAGGTGGTTGCGCACCGTCTTGGGGCTGATGCCGCGCCGCTCGGCGATGGCGTTGACGCTCAGGGCCGCCCCGACCATGGCCAGGATGTCGCGCTCGGTGGGCGAGAGCAGGGCCAGCCGAGAGGCACGGTGACCGTCCTCGAGCGGACGCCGCAGCAGGAGGGAGCGCACGACGCGGTCGCCGATGGCCCGGTGACCGGCGAGCACCGCCGCCACCCCGGCCAGGAACTCCTCCGGCTCGCTGTCGTTGGTGAAGACGCCGGCGGCCTCCCCGAGGAAAAGGTCGAGCAGCGCGTCCTCCTCGCCGGGGGTGCCCAGCACAACCACGGGCGGCGGCCGGTCCAGCCCACGCAGGCGGGCCAGGAACCCGGGCAGCGGCACCGGCTCGAGATGGAGCCCGCAGAGCACCAGGTCGGCCTGCTGCCCTCGCAGGAGCTTCAGGGCGAGGTCGGAGTCGGGGGCACGCAGGCAGGTGGCGAGGAGGGGGGGCCGTCCCAGCAGGCTGGCCAGGGCGTCGACGAAGAGTGGCTGCCGGTCCACGACCAGCAGACGGGGCCGCCCGCCGGCCGGCTCGCGGGCGGCGGGCCCGGGCCGCCCGGGCACGATGATCACGCCCAGACTGTAGGCAGGCCGGGCGGGGAGGGTAATGGGATAGTCGTCCCGGGCGAGAGAGGGGCTGGCGCCCATCCACCCCACGGACGTGCGCGGGAGGGCGAGCGAGTCGCCGGACGGGGGCGGCGTCCAAGAGATCGTCTATGGCTGGCGCCCACCGGGGCCGACGTCGGCCCGGGCGCGCCCGACACTGAGAGAGCTGTGGGTGCATGCGTTGCAGGGGGAATCCCGTGGGAAGGGGCCGGAGACGATCGGCGCGATGATCGGCCGGAGCGGGCCGACACGGCGCCGACCCACGCTCCGGTCCCGGACCGGGGACCCGGCCCGGCCGCTCCCCGGCCCCTGCGGCGCAGGCCGCGCCCCCCCTGGCGGCCCGATCGCCGCCCGGGACCCGACGCTCGCACACTCCCCTTCCCCCCACAGGCGGTGCGCCGCTAGCGGCGCACCGCCCTCCCCTCGCCCGCGGCCGGAGGCGGGACCGCGATCGGTCGGGATCCGCTCCAAACCCGAACCCGGCGACCAAATCCGGCGCCGGTGCGTTGTAGTTTGCGAGAGGATCATGTCGTGACCGTTGCCTGGATCGCGGTGGCCCTGATCTTCGCGATCGTGGAGGTCGCGACCGTCGGCCTGTTCGCGGCCTTCATCGCGCTCGGCGCGGTGGCCGCGGCGGTGGCCGCCTTCCTCGGATTTGATCTGCTGGTCCAGGCGGTGGCGCTGGCGATAGTGGCCGTGGCCGGGATCGTGGTGGCCAGACCTCCTCTCCTGCGGTACCTCCAGGCCCGGCGGCGCCCGGAGCTGCTCTCCGGAGCCGCGGCCATGGTGGGCCGGATCACGGTGGTCGTGGACCCGATCCCGGGGCCGGACGGCCGTGGGCACGTCAGGATCGCGGGCGAGGACTGGCCGGCGCGGTCGCGTGACGGGCAGCCGGTCCCGGCCGGGGTCTCGGTGCAGGTGGTGGCCATCCACGGGGCGACGCTGGTCGTGGACCGCGTCCCCGAGCCCCCGGAGCTACCGGCGTGACCGCGGGACGGGGCCGCGCGGCCCGAGTTGGAGGCCGCCACCGGCGGCCGGCGTGGAGTTCGAGGGAAAGATCATGACACCCATGTCGTTGTGGGAGCTCGTCGTCGCCGTCCTGATCGTCCTGTTCGTGATCGTGCTGGTCCGGCTCTCGGTCCGGGTGATCCAGCAGGGCTGGGTCGGGGTGGTGAAGCGCCTGGGCCAGTTCCATTCCGTCCGCCAGCCCGGTGTCACCTTCCTCGTGCCCTTCGTCGACACCATGGTCAACGTGGACATGCGGGAGCGGCCCCGGACGGGCGACCGACAGGACGTGATCACCAAGGACAACGTGTCCGTGGTGGTGAACGCCACCATCTTCAGCCAGGTGGTGGACCCCCGGGCGGCGCTGTTCAACGTCAGCGACTACGTCCTCGCCGTCGACAACCTCTCCCGCACCACCCTGCGCGCCGTCTTCGGGGAGATGACCCTGGACGAGTGCCTGAGCCAGCGCGAGGCGATCAACGCCCGGCTGCAGGCGCAGATGGAGACGGTGACCGACAAGTGGGGGGTGCGCATCAGCCGGGTCGAGATCCTGGACATCGTCCCGCCCCAGCAGATCCTCCAGGCCATGGCCCTGCAGAAGCAGGCGGACCAGGAGAAGCGGGCGGCGATCCTGCAGTCCGAGGGCCAGCAGCAGTCCCAGATCAACATCGCCGAGGGTCAGAAGCAGGCCGCGATCAAGCAGGCCGAGGGCCAGAGGCAGGCCGCCATCCTCTACGCCGAGGGCCAGAAGCAGGCGGCGGTGCTGGAGGCCGAGGGCCGGGCCAGGGCGATCGAGACCGTGTACCGGGCCATCAAGGCCAACGCCCCCACGCCGGAGCTGCTGGCGGTGCTCCAGCTCGACACCCTCTCCAAGTTCGCGAGCAGCCCCAACGCCAAGATGGTGGTGCCGGTGGAGACCTCCGGCCTGCTGGGCGCGGCCCAGGTGCTGCGCTCGGTGCTGGGCGGCGTCGAGCCGGGAGGCGACGGCACGGCGCCGAGCCGGTGAGGGCCGGTGGGGTGGCGGCGCCCGCCGGCGCCGCTACGCCCGCCGGCGGAAGCTCCAGATGGCGGCCGAGAGGGCGACCAGGCCGAAGCCCACCAGGATCCCCACCTCGGCCCAGATGGCCACCGGCGCTCCGGCCACGGTGAGCGACAGCCGGTCCAGGGCCGCCGCCGGCGTCCCGTTCGCGGCCAGCACCACCCGGCGGAGGGGATCGACGCCGTAGGCCAGGGGGTCGATGCGGGTGAGGACGGTCATCCAGCCGGGGAGCCCGGTGAGCGGGAACATGGCCCCGGAGAGGAAGAAGGCGGGCTGGACCATGAAGTTGATCACGAACTGGAAGCCCATCATCGACTCCATGCGGGCGGCGACGGCCACGCCCACCGAGGCCAGGGCGAAGGAGAGGCAGAAGATCAGCCCGATCAGCTCCAGCACCGCCAGCGGGGTCGGGCGCACGCCTACCAGCGGCGCCAGCGCCAGCAGCACCAGCCCCTGCACGGTGGCCTGGGTGGCGCCTCCCAGGGCCTTGCCGACCGCCACCGCCGAGCGGTCGATGGGGGCCACCAGCACCTCCCGCAGGAAGCCGAACTCCCGGTCCCAGACGATGGACATGGCGCTGAACACGGAGGTGAACAGGACCGCCATGCCGATGATGCCGGGGTACATGAACTGCTGGTAGTCCAGGCCGCCGAAGCCACCGGCCCCGCGCAGGGCGGAGGCGAGCCCGGTGCCGAGGATGACCAGGAAGAGCAGCGGCTGGGCCAGCGCCCCGACCAGGCGCACCCGATCCCGCCAGTAGCGGATCACGTCCCGCTTCCAGATCACGTACACGGCCAGGACCGAGGCCCGCCGCGAGTCGACGGCCGTCCTCCGCGGCCGGGCGGCGATCGCTTCCATCGGCTCCTCCATCACCGTCGCCCCCGGGCGCCGCGCCAGCGCACGGCCATGCCCCGCATCCGGTCCCGCATCCCCACCTCCTCGTCGCGGATGGCGTGGCCGGTCAGCTTGAGGAAGACGTCGTCGAGGCTGGGCCGGCTCAGCGTCACCCGGTCCACGGGCACGGTCAGCTCCCGCAGCAGGCGGGGGACGAAGCCGGCCCCGTCCCTGACCTCGAGCCGGAGCCCGCCCGGGTCGATCGCGGGCTCGAGCCCGAAGCGCTGCCGGATCTGCTCGAGCGCGCCCCCGTCGTCCCGGGTCCGCAGGGTGATGACGTCCCCGCCCACCAGCCCCTTCAGCTCGGCCGGGCTGCCCTGGGCCACGATGCGGCCGTGGTCGATGATGGCGATGCGGTCGCAGAACTCGGCCTCGTCCATGTAGTGGGTGGTCATGAAGATCGTGATCCCCTCCCGCCGGCGCAGGTCGTGCAGGTATTCCCAGATCCGGTTGCGGGTTTGCGGGTCGAGGCCCAGGGTGGGCTCGTCGAGGAAGAGCACGTAGGGGGAGTGGAGGATGCCCCGGGCGATCTCCAGGCGGCGCTTCATGCCCCCGGAGAAGGTGCGCACCAGGGAGCCGGCCCGCTCGCGCAGGTCGACCATCTCCAGGACCCGGTCGATGCGCCGCCGCCGCTCCCAGCGGGGCACGTCGTAGAGGAAGGCGTGGAACTCCAGGTTCTCTCGAGCCGTGAGCTGGTCGTCCAGGGTGGTGTCCTGGAAGACCAGCCCGATCCGGGCCCGCACGCTGCCCGGATCCCGCACCACGTCGATGCCGCCCACCAGCGCCCGGCCCGCGGTCGGCTCGGTCAGCGTGCAGAGGATGCCGATGGTGGTGGACTTGCCGGCGCCGTTCGGGCCCAGGAAGCCGAAGATCTCGCCCGGACGCACGCTCAGGTCGATGCCGCGGACGGCCTCCACCTTGCCGTAGGTCTTGACCAGCTCCCGGGTCTCGACCGCCCACTCCGCCAGCTGGTCCTCGCCCATGCGCAGATTAGAAAGCGTGAGTTGCAATATTGTCAAGCCGCGGGAAGACTTTGTAAGGGGCCGGCGTGACGGCCGCCGGCTCCCCGCCGGGGTGCCCGAGTCGCCCCGGCGGCTCAGCCCGACTCGATCAGGGCCACCGCCCGGCAGGGGCTGCCCGAACCGCGGACCAGCTTCAGCGGGAGCACGATCAGGAGGGCGCCGGTGGGCGGCAACAGGGCCAGGTTGGCGAGCTGGGTGAGGCCGTACTTTCCCGCTCCCAGCATGTAGGCGTGGCAGGGGAAGGGCGGATCGAAGGCGTGGGCGGCGCCGGCGTCGGTGCCGACCGTCTCCACGCCCAGGCCCACGAAGGGCGACTCCTCGGCCAGCCAGCGGGCGCAGTCGGGCGCCACCCCGGGCGTGTGGGAGCCGGCCGCGTCGGCGTTCAGGAACAGGGCCTGTTCGTGGGCGCGGGCGTCCCACCCGGTCCGGTAGAGCAGCCAGCTGCCGGGCCGGGCGCCGCCGTGCTCGTCCAGGAAGGCCTCCACCTCCTCCCGGGTGAGCAGGTAGTCGGGGTCCCGGGCCGCCTCCGACGACCGGTCGATGACCATGGCGGGCGCGATCAGGCGGGGGAGGGGGACCGAGGCCACGTCCTCGCGGCCGCGGCCCGTGATCCAGTGGTTGGGGGCGTCGAAGTGCGTGCCCACGTGCTCGCCGCCCTCGAACCAGTTCCAGTACCAGGCCGGCCCGCGCTCGTCGTACTCGGAGATGAGGTGGGTCCTCCAGCCGGGGGTGTTGGCGAAGGGCGGGGGCAGCTGGAGGACCGGGGTCGCCTCGGAGAGTGGCTGGGTGAGGTCGATCACCCGCACCCTCCCCTCGCTCAGGGCCTCGACCAGGGATCGGAGCACGCTCATCGCCGTTCCACCTCCTCTCACCGCCGACCGCGGTCAGTGGCCGAAGGCCTCGCTCAGCCACTCCGCGACCACGGTCGGCACCACCTTGGCGTCCACTAGCAGGGGCTGCCGGCGCTCCGGCAGCCATCGTTCGACCGCCTCCAGGTCCTCGACCCGGCGCACGGTGACGCCCTCCGCCCCCGCCCCCCGGGCCAGCGCCGCCAGGTCGGCGTCGGGGAAGCGGACGATGTCGAGCGGCCCCGGGTCGGGCCCGAAGTGGTGGACCTCGGCCCCGTAGGCGGCGTCGTCGTAGACCACGATCAGCAGCGGC
>DASRBU010000505.1:0-8137 GCA_035653475.1 Candidatus Dormiibacterota bacterium
GCCACTTGTTGATGTCGTTGGCGTTGGCGGCGCCGAGCAGGAAAGCGCCGATCGCGTTGTTGGCGAGCGCCCGCTTGACGCGGAAGAGCACGTCGGCCGAGGTGAACTCGTTGCCATAGGCTGACTTGACGCCGTGGCGCAGGTGGTAGATCGCCGTCTTGCCATCGCTTGAGAGGTCACACGAGGTGAGCAAGCCGGGACTCGTCTGCTGCTGCTGGAGGGCCGGATAGGTGAAGCCCTGGATCTTGTTGTTGTTGATCCCGCCATCCGGCTGGAAGGGGTAGGAGATCCGGGACCATTCCAGGCCGAGGTCCAACACCTGGCCAGCGATGGTCCAGCTCTGCGGTCCCGACTCGCGGTCGAGGTCGACCCCCTGCGGGGTGCCAGGGATGCCGATGACGATGGTGTCCGACGATGTGCCACTCGAAGAGGACGAGCTCGGCGAGCTCGACTGGCAGCTGGCCGCGAATATCAGCATACCCAGAATGCCAACGGACGCGAGCGACCTGGCTGCCCCGCGCCTACCATTTCCAATCACCTTGTTACCTCCCTACCTTTCCTACTTTGTTACGGGCGAACGCCACTCAGGATCTGCGGACCCGCCCCTGGGTCTGCGAGCCGAGTCGCGGCCGGCCCATCGGCTGGCGGCTGGCTGCGGCGCGTCCTCGACGTGTGTGGACATGCCGGTGGCCTTTTCAGAGACGAACTCCCGCCAGCGGAAGCAGGCAGCGAAGTGCCCTGCCTCCACCTCCTCCAGCGGCGGGACACTCTTGGTGCAGGAGGGCAGTCCAATCGGACAGCGCCCGTAGAGGGCGCACTCATCACTCGGGTTGATGGCGCTCGGGATCTCCCCGCGCAGCGTGAAGGGCTCCAGCTTGCGACGAGGGTCAGGATAGAGGACCGCCGAGAGCAAGGCTCGACTGTACGGGTGGTACTGGCGGCCGAAGATCTGCTCGGTGGACCCGGACTCCACGATCCTCCCCAAGTACATGATCGCGATTCGGTGGCTGACGCTCTCAACCGCGGTGAGGTCGTGGGAGATGAAGAGGTAGGCCGTCCCCAGCCGGTCCTGCAGGTCAACCAGCACGTCCAGGATCTCCGCCCGCACCGTCTGGTCGAGCGACGAGGTCGGCTCGTCCAGCACCACCAAGTCGGGGTGGGTGACGATCGCACGTGCGATCCCGACCCGCTGCTGTTCACTAGCTGTGAGCTGGTTCGGATAGCGCCCGAGATGGCGGTCCCCGAGGTGGACCAAGGCCAGCGTCTCACGCAGACGGTCCAAGCGCTGTCGGGCATTCAGCTCCCCCTGGAGGAGCAGGGGTTCTTCCACCGTCTGGCGGACGTTACGCCTCGGGTTGAGGGAAGCGAACGGCTCCTGGAAGACCAGTTGCAGGCGGTGTCGGAGACGGCGCAGCTGCTCCTCGGGCAACGAGGTGATGTCCTTTCCGTCGAACCACACCCTCCCGGCGGTAGGCTCGATCAAGCGCAGGACGCAGCGGCCGACAGTGGTCTTCCCAGAGCCGCTCTCGCCGACTAGGCCCAGCGTCTCGCCACGGTCGATCACGAGGGAAACATCGTTGACCGCTGCCACGTAGCGATGGCGGTCGAGCGGGAAGTGCTTGACCAAACCTTCGACGCGGAGCAGCTCGCTCATGCTCTCTCCGCCACCGTCTGCGATCGGCGGACCACTCCCTCCCTCCTGGCCGCCTTCAACAGCTCACGAGTGTGGGGGTGTCGAGGGGAGTCGAATAGCTCGATTGTGGGCGCCATCTCCACGATACGGCCCCCTCGCATCACCGCTACCCGGCCACAGTAATGTGCGACGATCCCGAGGTCCCGAGTGACGATCAGCTGGGCAGCGTCGCGGGCACGCACTAGCCCCGCCATCAGGTCCATCACCTGCCGCTGAACGGTGACGTCCAGCCCGGCCGTCGGCTCGTCTGCGATGATCACGCTCGGACTGTGCATGAGCGCGAGCGCGATGCAGACGCGCTGCGCCATGCCACCGCTCAGCTCATGCGGGTACGCCTCCAGGCGCCTCGTTGGGTCGGTGATGCCAACCGTCTGCAGCAGGACGGCGGCGCGCTCGCGGGCCTCCTTGCGGCTCACCTTCTCCCGGGTTCGCAGCACCGCCGTCATCATGTCGCCGACCCGCAGCAGGGGATTGAGCTGGGACTTGGCATCGGGAAGGATAGGGGCTAGCTCAGTACCGCGCAGGCGCCTCAGTTCGGCCTCGCTCAGCGTGCCCAGGTCTGTTCCCTTGAGTCGCACCCGGCCTCGAGTCAGGCGGAGGTTTTCCGGCAGCAGCTGGAGGACGGTCCGGACCAGGAGGGTCTTGCCGGCGCCGGCCTCCCCAACCACCCCGATCACGTCGCCCACCTCCAGCTCTAGCGAGATGTCCTCCAGCAGAGGCGCCGGGCCGCCATCGGTGGTCTCCACGGTGACGCCCTCCAGCTGCAGGATCGGCTGGCTCACCGGACCTCGCTCTTCTCCTGGACCATGTCGGCGACCGCCTGCTGGGCACCCACGTTCAACTCCGCGCCACGCTCGCGGACAGGCCGGCCGCCCGGCTGGAGTAGCCGCCCCACCGTCTCACCTACTACCCCAAAGGTGAAGACGATGATGCCGAGGGCGATGCCCGGGAAAAGCGACGGCCACCACTGGCCGGTGATCATGAACTTGGCCCCTTCGGAGATCATGTTGCCCAGCTCAGGAGTAGGAGGCGCGATGCCGGCACCGACGAAGCTCAAGCCCGCAGTGAGCAGAATCGCGAAGCCAACTGTAACCGAGATCTGGACCACCAGCGGCGGCAGCGCGTTCGGGAGCAGGTGCTTGAAACCGATCTGGAGGTCTGAGTTGCCAACCACCCGCGCCGCCTCCGCGAAAGGCCGGTCGCGTAGCTGGAGCACCTCGCCGCGTACCAAGCGGAGAAAGACCGGCATGTTGACGAAGGCCACCGCGGCCACGATGTTGACCACATTGGCCCCGCGGATCGCGACCAGCACCATAGCGAAGATGAACACAGGGAAGGCCTGAACGACGTCGAGCAGGCGTAGGATGCCCTCGCCTACAAATGAGCTGAGCCGGCGCCGATTGCCCTCGAAGTAGCCCGCGATCACGCCCAGCGGAGCCCCCACCAGTACGGATAGGCCGGTCGCCACCACGGCGATGAAGACATCGGTGCGGGGAGCCGCCAGCAACCGGGACCAGATGTCCATGCCGTTGACGTCGGTTCCCAGCAAGTGAGCCCAGCTGGGAGGGAGCAGCCGCAGAAGTGGGTTGGCAGTCTCGGTCGGATAAGGCGCGATGCGCGGCCCGAACAGTGCCAGGAAGACGATGACCAAGAAGATGATGAAGGCGAGCACCTCGAGCGGGCTCAGCCTGGCCTCTCGCACCAGCCGGGCGGTAGTCGCCAGGCCGGCCGCACCTCGCCGCGGACGCTCTTCCACGACGTCCATCTCGCCCACGGCTAAGCCTTTCGGGTCCGGCGGACCCGTGGGTCAACGCCGTAGTGGATGAGATCGACCACCAGGTAGACCAGCACCGTGAAGACAGCGGCCACCAGCACGAAGGCCTGGATAGGTGCGTAGTCGGAGGTAGTGATTGCCTGCACCGCATACTGCCCGATACCGTTGAGATCGAAGACTGTCTCGATCAGCACCGCGCCGCCCAGCAGATAGCCAGAGATCACACCGAACATGACGATCACCGGAGGCGCCGCATTTCGCCACGCGTACCAGAGCACCCGCCAGCGAGGCAGCCCCAGACCTTCTGCATAGGTCGTGTAATCACTGCGCAGAGCCGTCGTCATGGTCGAACGGGCCATCTTGTAGATGGGTGCCCCGTAGACGAAGGAGAGCGTCACCACCGGTAGCACCAGGTGGGCGACGGCCGAGCGGAAGGCATTGAAGTTGCCAGTCAGCAGTGCATCAATCGTGTAGAAGCCGGTCACGTGCGCGGGTGGGGTGGCTGCCACTCCCAGGCGGCCCTCGGGACCCGGCGTCCAGTGAAGGCGGACGAAGAAGATGAAGATCAGGAGTAGGCCCAGCCAGAAGTCCGGCAGCGCCCCCGCCAGCAGCCCGTAGCCAAAGGTGAGCCGCTTCAGTAGACGAGTCACGGTGCCACCGCCGCGAGCCGCCGTAATGATAGCGAGCGGGACGTGCACCAGGAGCATCATCAACAAACCGTAGGCGATCAGCTCGAGCGTGGCCGGCACCCGCAACGCAAGGTCGGCCCCCACGTTGCTCTGGTTGACCCAGGAGTGGCCAAAGTCACCGTGGATCAGCCTCTCCAGGTAAGCAATGTACTGTACAGGGATAGGCTGGTCGAGCTTGAGCTGCCGCCGCAACTCGTCGACGCCGGCCTGGGGAGCAAGCGGCCCCAGCTGCAAGCGAGCTGGGTCGCCGGGCAGCATACGAATCAGGATGAAGGTGACGATCGAGATCAGCAACAGCTGCGGCACCAGCAGCAGAAGCCGCCGGAGCACGTAAAGACCTACCTGCACCGTCTAACTTTCCAGCCGATCACGGAACTTCAGGATCCTCCGTACCATTCTCGCTAGCCCGATCAGGAATGTCAACCGGGCGCCCGTTTGGTCCCCCGCTCCCCTGGCTCCACCCGTCCGGGCGCCTTGCCAGCGAGTTCACCCCCTCGATGTAGATGGTGCTCAGGATCTGGCTCAGCGCCTCCGGGCTGAGGGGTCGCTCCGGGTCGAACCAGAATATGGTCCAGTTGAGGAGGTTGAGCAGGGAAAGCGTGAGATACCTAGGCTCGATGTCGGCCCGGAAGACGCCCTCTCGTTGGCCTTCGGCTATCACCTCGCCGACCAGTGCTTCGTAGCGATCGCGAAGCCGGATGACCTCACTTCTGCGCTCGCCGGTCAGCGAGCGCAGCTCGATCAGCATGGTGGCATGCTTGTCCCGGTCGGCCAGCATGCTGGTGACGTGGTGATGGATCAGCCGGCGCAGACGGTCGGTGGCGCCCGTTCCCTGGCGGACAGACTGCTCGGCCGCCTCCTGGACGCGCTCTAGAGCGTCGATGCAGAGCCTATAGAGGAGTTCCTCTTTGCCCTCGATGTGGTGGTAGAGGGAACCCTTCTGGAGACCCACCAGCCTCGCGATCTCTCGGGTGGTAGTGGCCGCGTAGCCCTTGGTCCAGAAGAGCCGCGCGGCGATGACGAGCATCCGCTGGAAGGTGCCTGCGGCGTCTTCTCCGGCTCCGACGGGGCTCACCTGCGCCTGGTCGGTCACAGCCACCTCCTCGGCAGGGCGACGGTCACAGGTCAGTCCTCCAGCCGCCCTGCGGTCTGATCTTCCTGGCCTCCGGGATGACCTCTTCGCCTAGTCGCTGAGCCTGCTCGGCGAACTCGGCGTAACTCCGTGAGGGGCAGATGGGGGCCATCACTAGTAGCGAGTAGCCGGCGTCGGCGAAGCGCTGGAGGTCACTGAGGATCTGGTCAGCGGTCCCGCCTAGGATCCGGCGCGGCCTGCGCGTGGACTCCTCGTCGTTCGCCTCCGTGATGCGAAAGGACGTCAGGCCCAGCATCGCGATCTCCCCTGGGTCCCGCTGCAAGCGCTCCGCCTCCCGCCTGACCTCATCCTGGACCGCCTGGTACTCGTAGGGATCGGTGTTGGGCCTGGTCAGGATAGGGAAGAGGCCCTCAGCCCGGCGGGCGACCAGCCGGGCACCGGCCTTGGTGATGGCCCCAACCACGATCGGAGGTCGTGGCCTTCGCACGGGGAGCGGGAAAATGGTCATGCGGTCGAAGTTGAAGAACCGTCCGTGAAACGTAACCTGCCCCTCGCGCCAAGCTTGATCGTAGATCTGGATACACTCGTCAAGCACCTTCAGCCGCTCAGCGTGATAAGTGTGCCCGAGAGCCTCGAACTCCTCCTTCATCCAACCGCAGCCCACCCCCATCACCAACCTGCCGCCGCTCAGATAGTCCACGGTCATGAACTGACGGGCGTCGCTCAGCGGATGGCGGTAGGGCGCGATCAGGACGCTCGGCCCCATCTTGATCCGGCTGGTGGTAGCTGCAATGGCACCCATGACAACAGCGCCATCCAGGATATTGGGGCGGCGCGGGTAGTGACGCTTGCTGCCCCCCACGTCATCCTCGTCAGGCCCTCGGTGGCGCACCTCGGGGTTCGACTTGCCCTCCACGTGGACCGGCGACACCGAGCCGGGGGAGGCCTCGGGAAGCGAGACATGGTCACCCATCCAGACCGAGTGGTAGCCGAGCCGCTCCGCCAGCTGGGCCGACTCAACTGGCTTCATCTCCTCCGCGCGCATGGGCTGATGCCACCAGTCGGTGTCATCCCGGTTGGTCACGCCGTGCGTGTTGAGGAACAATCCCAGCTCCACCTTCTCCTCCCCTATCTTTTGCTCGCGCGCTGCTCACGCAGCTTCAGATCGCGCCGCCGGATCTTACCGGTAATGGTCTTGGGCAGCTCGTCCACGAACTCGACTCGTCGGGGATACTTGTAGGGCGCGGTCACCCTCTTCACGTGCTCCTGGAGCTCGGCGGCCAGCCGCGGACTCGCCTGATATCCAGGTGACAGGACCACGAAGGCCTTCACCACCTCACCTCGGACAGGATCCGGACTGCCAACCGCGGCCGACTCCACCACCGCCGGATGGGAGGCTAGAGCGCTCTCCACCTCGAAGGGCCCGATCCGATAGCCGGCCGAGAGGATCACGTCATCCCCTCTGCCCACGAACCAGTAGTAGCCGTCGTCGTCCACCCAGGCCCGGTCCCCGGTCACGAACCACCGCCCGTGGGCGCTCCGCTCCAGGGTGCCGGAATCGCCCCAGTTGCCAATCATCAGGCAGGGGTTGTCTGACCCGATGACCAGGTCGCCCTCCCGGTCAGGACCTAGTTCCCGACCCTCCTCGTCGACCACCGCCATTTCATAACCAGGCAGCGGCTTGCCCATCGAGCCCGCCCGAATAGGCAGACAGCGGTAGTTATGGCACGCCATCAGTGCCTCCGTGAGGCCGTACCCATCGTACACCTCGAGCCCGGTCGAGCCCCGCCAGCGCTCGATCACCTCCGGGTTGAGGGGCTCTCCAGCTGAGACCGTGTGGCGGACCGAGCTGAGGTCCCACGCGTCGAGATCGCATTGCACGATCAGGCGGAGTTCGGTGGGAGCAGCGCAAAAGGTGGTCGGTCGGTGTTTCTGTATGAAATGCAGCCGCTGCTCGGGATCGAAAGGCCCATGGTACATGAGGAGCGTGGCACCCCAGGACCAGGGGCCGAACACCATGCTGGTGCCGAACTTGGACCAACCGGTATCGGCCGTGCACCAGTGGAGGTCCTCAGGCTTAGTATCCAGCCAGCAGAAGGCGGCCTGGCGCCAGGCGTACAGAGCCCGGGAGGCGTGCACCACCGCCTTCGGCTGTCCTGTGGTTCCTGAAGTGTAATACATAATCGCCGGATCCCCGGCTCCCACGGTGGCAGCTTCGAGTGCGGGCGAGGCTCGATTGCACACCTGCTGGTAGCTCAGCCAGCCCGGCCGCCGCTCGGATTCTGGGCGGCCTAGCGCGTCGACCACCAGACGGCAGGTGAGCTGTGGACACCTCTCCGCGATCTCATCGATGCGCTCCGCTCCCTCGGGAGTGGTGAAGACGCAAGCAGCACCCGAGTGCCGAGCCCTGAACTCGAGGTCCTTGGCCTGCATCATGCTGGCAGTCGGGATCGGGATTGCCCCCACCTTGAGGCAGGCGAGCGTGGCAACGAACCACTGCGGGATGCGGGGCAAGTGCACGATCACCCGATCACCCCGGGCCAGGCCGAGCCCAAGCAGTGCGTTGCCGCAGCGGTTAACGGCGGCCGCCAGCTCGGAGAAGCGAAGTCTGACCTGGTTCCCGTCGGTGTCCTCCCAGATCAAGGCCAACCGTGACGGATCGCGAGCCCAGGGGTCGACGACGTCTCCGGCGAAGTTGAAGCGAGCGGGCACGTTCCAGCGGAACTCGCGACGGTAGCGCTCGTAATCGACCATGTTCGGCTCCGGGAACTTCCGCCCCTCCCTCATACCGCCCACCCCGGCAATAAGGGCTCTTGGGAACCCCTGCTTGGCCCCAGCTTAACCTTCTGGTGGAGAGTCAACCCGAAGTTGACCACGAGCTCATCGCA